>JAAUSG010000055.1 GCA_012034055.1 Leptolyngbyaceae cyanobacterium RU_5_1
AGGAGTTGCGGGCAGCGGAAGACCCGGAGTTTGAGACGTTCTATACCAAGAACATTTTGTTGAATGAGGGTTTGAGGGCGTGGATGGCTCCTCAAGACCAGCCGCACGAACACTTTGTCTTCCCTGAGGAGGTACTCCCCCGTGGTAACGCTCTCTAGTAACACATTTCCCGCAGGTGCGGGCCGTGACCAGGAATCCTCCGGGTTCGCCTGGTGGGCTGGCAACGCCCGTCTGATTAATGTTTCTGGTAAATTGCTGGGTGCTCACGTCGCTCACGCAGGTCTGATTGTCTTCTGGGCTGGAGCAATGACTCTGTTTGAGGTTGCTCACTTCATCCCTGAAAAGCCGATGTACGAACAGGGCTTGATTCTCATGCCTCACCTGGCAACCCTTGGTTGGGGTGTTGGCCCGGGTGGTGAGGTTGTTGATACCTTCCCCTATTTTGTGGTTGGCGTCTTACACCTGATTTCATCCGCCGTTCTCGGCTTTGGTGGCATTTATCATGCCGTTCGCGGCCCAGATGTCTTGGAACAGTACTCCAGCTTTTTCAGCATCGATTGGAAAGACAAGAACCAGATGACCAATATTATTGGTTATCACTTGATCCTGCTGGGAGTCGGTGCGCTGCTGCTAGTCATTAAAGCTGTCTTTCTAGGTGGCTTATACGACACCTGGGCACCCGGTGGTGGAGATGTTCGGGTCATTGCTAATCCGACCCTTAACCCTGCTGCGATTTTTGGCTACTTGACTAAGGATCCGTTCGGTGGCGGTGGCTGGATTGTCGGCGTTAACAACCTGGAAGACGTGGTTGGCGGTCATATTTGGCTTGCGTTGATCCTGATCTCTGGTGGCGTCTGGCACATCCTGACTCGCCCATTCGGTTGGGCACGACGCGCCTTGATCTGGTCCGGTGAGGCATACCTATCCTATAGCGTTGGCGCATTGTCGCTGATGGCGTTTATTGCCACTGCCTTCATCTGGTTTAACAACACCGTTTATCCCAGTGAATTCTACGGCCCAACCAATGCTGAAGCCTCTCAGGCTCAGTCGTTTATCTTCCTGGTACGTGACCAGAAGCTGGGTGCAAACGTTGCCTCTGCTCAAGGTCCTACTGGTTTGGGTAAATACCTGATGCGCTCTCCAACGGGTGAAATCATCTTTGGTGGTGAGACGATGCGTTTCTGGGACTTCCGCGGCCCCTGGGTTGAGCCATTGCGTGGACCCAACGGGATTGACCTGAACAAAATCAGAAATGACGTTCAGCCTTGGCAAATCCGTCGGGCGGCTGAGTACATGACTCATGCTCCAAACGGTTCAATCAACTCGGTGGGTGGCGTGATTACGGAGCCAAACTCCTTTAACTACGTGAACCCCCGTGCATGGCTGGCAGGTGCTCACTTTATCCTGGGCTTCTTCTTCCTGGTTGGTCACCTCTGGCATGCGGGTCGCGCCCGTGCTGCTGTGGCTGGCTTCGAGAAGGGTATCGATCGTGAGGACGAACCCGTGTTGTCGATGCCAAACCTTGACTAGTTTCTCTTACAGTTAGTCTGAGGTTTTCCTTTGAACTTCTATGGCTCCCCTAGTGGGAGCCTTTTTCATACGTAACTGTTTCGGCCAGCCCATCGGTATTTCTGCATTTCACTACGTAGCACCAGGCAGGCAACTCAGATTCCCGACTTCTGTACTGAACCTCCCATTGGATCAACAAACCCGATTCAGAAGTCGGGGATCTTTGCCCCGTAAACCCGACAGGTGGAAATTTATCGACCGGGACAGGAGGTAGAAATCTTGCGAAATCCCAAAACTCTCTCTGGTGAACCAATGTTGCCGGGGTTTGTGCTGAATTTGAAACCAATTTAGGAGGGTGTTTAGTTGGGCCTATTTAGGTGCGTTACGCTGCGCTAACGGCACCCTACGAGGTGCTCTGCGTCTTCACTCGTAGCGCATACTCCCGAAACCGTTCCAAATCGGCTTGAGTAGTGGATTCTACAATTCGTCCCAAGAACAGCTTGTCCATGAGCTGAAACAAAATGCCCGGAGCAGAGTAACCAAAGGTCAGCTTCACAATGCTGCCGTCTTCGCCTCGGTCATAAAACCGGATCGCACCCCGGTTTGGCAACCCATCCACAGATTCCCACTGAATAATTTTGTGATCAACCAGATTGGTGATTCGAGAAAGCCAGGTAAATTCAAATGCCCCGGATGCCAACTTCCAGCGGGACAGGTCAGGGTTATTTTCCAGAACCTTGACAGAGTCAATCCACTTCATCCAGCGTGGCATCTGTTCTAAATCTGACCAGAGTCCCCATACCAGATCAATGGGGGCGTCAATTTGAATTTGAACCGTGTGTTCAAGCCAGTTGGACATAGGAGAGTGGGGAATGGGGGAGTAGGGAATGGGAGTGGTAAAGAATTGGTCAGTTACCAAGTGCTATCCACTATCCACTCACAACAGAGCGTTAATACTTGAATAAACCTGCACCTTTTACCTGATATCCCGTCGGTTCCAAGATAGCCGCAGCGGCTTGCATTCCTGAGATAGTGGCTCCTTCCATACTATCGATGTAGTCTTGAGCTGTGTAGCTGCCAGCAAGGAAGAAGTTGGGAATGGGCGTTTTTTGGCGAGGGCGGTAGGGATCCATGCCGGGGTTTTCGCGGTAAAGAGATTGAGCGAGTTTGACGACGTTGTACCAGGTCATGGTCAACTCGCGGGAGGAGGGGAAGAGATCATGAAGCTGCTTGAGGGCATGTTGGGCAATTTTCTCATTGCTCATCTTGATGAAGGGATCACCCGGTGTGAGTACGACCTGCATCAGCGATCCTTGTCCATCTCGGTAGTAGTCTTTTGGGCTGGTGAGAGCTAAATCAGCAAAGCAGGAAAAGTCAGCATCGGCGCTGTAAAGCAGGTTATCAATGCCTGTTGCATGGTTGAGTTGTTGGCGCTGTTCGGAATCGTTGAGTTCAGTCACCCACCCATCAAAGCGGAGCTGAACAGTGACGACCGGGACGGCTTCCAGTTTGTAGATGTTGTCAAATTCTTTCCACTTGCGCCACTCCTGGGGTAGCAGGCGCTGAATTCCAGGGACATCACAGGCGGCGAGATAGGCATCAGCGGCGATCGTTTCTTCGGTGTCTCCGTTGGCGATGACAATACCAGTCACTTGAGTCTGTTCATCCTGATCGGCAAACAGGATACGGCGAGTTTGACAACGGGTGTGGAGTTTGGTGCCATGCTTTTCCAGGTATTTGAGGATGGGTTGATGTAGGTATTCTGCGGGGGAACCCGCCAGCATGTTCAGCCGAGAGGCTTCAGTTTTGGCAGCAAACATCATGAAGATGGTAAGCATGCAGCGAGCGGAGATTTGTTCGGTGTCGAGGAAACCCAAGGCAAGAGCAATGGGATCCCATAGGCGTTTGAGGCTATTTTGAGAGCCGCCATGCCGACGAAACCAATCGGCAAAACTGATGGCATCAAGGGCATGAATCCACTTCATGGCGGCGTTGTAATTGAGCAATCCGGGAACGATGGGGCTGGTGCCAAGGGCGATCGCGTTCTGCACCTTGTCCTGAACCGTTAACTGCCCGGTTGTAAAAAATGCTTTTAGTCCATGAAAAGGGGCACCCAGTAGAAATCGGAAATCCAGTTTGCCAATCCAGCCACCACGGTTGATGAAGGTGTGGACATGCTCCTTTGGCAGCAGGGATTCAGACGCACCGACCTTTTTCATCAGGGCAAACAGATTGGCATAGTTGTTGAAAAATACGTGCAAACCCATCTCGATGTGGTTGCCATCTGCATCGACCCAGCTACCGACCTTGCCACCCATGAACGATCGCGCCTCAAAGATTTCAACCTCATGTCCAGCATCCGCAAGCTCCACGGCGGCTGCCAACCCCGCCAACCCGGCTCCAACGATCGCAACTCGCATCCTAATCTCTTCTCGCTTTTTCAGTAGGTGTCATGCAAAAACAGAGGTTGCCTGGAAATAACCTCTTAGACTACAAGCGACACTCCCAGGGGAGTGTTAACGCTTTACATATTGTAAAAGAATGGTGGTTCAGTGTTATCAGAGTTATAGCGATTTTAGAGAAGAGTCCTAATCGTCATAGTCGGGCTGTCTAACCCGTCGCATCGGTTGGGTCTCTGCCAACGGCAAGGCATAACGGTCTCTATGAAACATCCGTTCATAACTATCAATTGGATAGGGTGCCCTCCGAGTTTGAACACTACGAGGTCGCTGGCGTGAAAATGCGGCAAACAAGATCAGTAAAAGAGTGCCCCCCATCAGGCAGAAAACAGCTCCTCCAGTCGCCCACAGCATACCCGTCAATATTGGATTCAGCGTAGTTTCACGAGAGGTCGCAACTTGATGGGGAGACGGTGCGATTGGGTTGCCTGCTGCATCAACTGTGGGAACATTGACTGTGTTTGTTTTGGCTTGCGTATTTAACGCTTGAATCTGGCTTTGTTGAAGCTGGATGTGGTACTTTAATTTTTCGAGTTCAAGCTTTTGCTGGTCAGCTTGGAGTTTTAAGCTATTGAGCTCGTTCTTTTGGGCTTCATTTTGCTGATCAGTGCTATTGCTGGCTGGAGATGGAGACGCTACAACAGATGCCGACGCTGGCGCTGGCATAACCACCGAGGGAGCCGGTGATGGTTGAGGTGCAGGTATGTTGGGGCGCTCCGACTCAATCCCGCCTCTAAGCAAAAGCAGTGCCGCTACTCCTGCGATCGCTGCCCCACCCAAAAACGATACGGTTTCACTCATCACCTTGATCCTAAGTTTTAAGCCCTCAGATTCATTAATCTTTCCTGTACCACGATTTTCAGTAGTGTTATCTTTGTCGTTCACTCTAACGCAGTTAAAGTCGCACCTGCCCTATGATACGCCTGTTTCTGAAGACAGACAGCACAATTTTGCCTATAAAAACGATCCAAGAACCAACTTGATTCTTAGAACGTTCACCATTATCTATTTATCCCCAAGAAAGTTTTTTCTCAAGAAATGTCTTGAAACAAGTGCAAGATAATGGTAGTCCATACCAGTTTGAAAAACAGATGCGGCAAATGGTCGTTGAAAATGACTATGGGATTGGACTTTTGCAATCTAAAAGTTGCTGGCGCAACGCTACGCGTTTCTGATATGCCGCTAAGGCTTTATGCAAATCTAAAATCCAAAATGGTGTCAGCTTTCCAACCAATCAAAAATCTTCTCCAGTTCCTCTAAAGACACCAGGCCATATTGCCAAAGAATCATCGGCAGTGGACCGGGGTCTTGCTGACTGTGGCGCAGAGCGATCGCGATCGAGGTTGCCGAAATATCCATTTCCTCTTTTAAAAAATTAATAAGCTGAATGTCGCTGCAGTTTTCCACAATTAAATTTTTCACTCTCAAAGTTAATCCCTATTGGCAACAGACTGTTTTAGAACAGGACTTTCTTGTAGTGCTCAAGACGTGTGCTTAACCGTCTGGAGGAACGCTCATGTAACGACCCTATGAACAAAAGCAACCGCTTTGAAACACAACCGACTTTTTTCAGGAAGCTGAGTGTGATTTAACGTAAACCTTATCCACGCCCAGACCTGTCGTTTTTCTTAAGGGAAAACGACAGATTCCGAGCTGAACATGGTTTATGCATTGTTTGTCAGTTCAGCAGATGACTACAAATTGACTGTCTGCTTCAGCAGGGCAAACCTGCTAAATGAAGCAAAATTCAGCAGCCATCGTCTTATCGACTCACCCAATCAGGTGGTTCTAACAATCCACTTCCTCGCTCCACACTCTTATGTCATTCCGTTAAACCATACCCTTCAGGATTTGGCTCTAAAGTTTGATTACGAAAAGCAGCCCAAATCCAGTTACTTTCTGTTTAGATATGGAAGTTTTAGCTTCAAAACCTGGCTTAACCCCTACATCTAGCGCTTCTAAAAGCCTGGAGCCAGTTTGTCAACTTATTATGAATATTTATCAAACAATATTAAAACTCTACGGTTTCCGGCGCGGGACTCCACTAAGTTTAAGCACATCGGTAAACGTTGAACAGTAGGTAGGCAAGCCAAACGTTGCCGGAGTCACCGGACTTCTATACACAAAGTAACGGTACTGCATTGAGAAGCGATCCCATGCCGCAATTTTGATCCGGAGGAGCGCAAAGATTAGATTGACAAGGGTTTGGGTTATGGGAATGCGAAAATAGATGCGCTTGTTGAGATAAGCACAGGCCTCCTCAATTGCCTGATCGGCTGTTATGGG
Organism: Leptolyngbyaceae cyanobacterium RU_5_1; assembly: GCA_012034055.1. Lineage (GTDB taxonomy): Bacteria > Cyanobacteriota > Cyanobacteriia > Leptolyngbyales > Leptolyngbyaceae > JAAUSG01. The sequence goes on from JAAUSG010000055.1 coordinate 6,255, forward strand.
CGGGTTACCTAACACAAATTCTCGTGGTTCACCGTCCGTTGATGGGTGATCAATCAAGTACGAGACAATTTGGGCAACATCTTTGGCATGGATGTAGTGGAAGCTGCCATCAATGCTAAAGAAGCGAAGTAGATTAATCCATTTCACCACCTCTTTAGCAATCCCTTCAGAGATGTGGGACGTAGGCTTTTGAGCATCTCCTCCCAGCAGAAGGGTTGGAAACAGGGTGGTTACGCGAGGTGCGATCTCCAGTTTTGAAAGTTGACGAAAGCAGGTATATTTCGAGCGAACGTAGTCAGTCCCAATTTCCCCTGCTTCTTTAAGCAGTTGGTTATTCCGATCCAAAATACTAGCGGTGGAAAAATAAATGACCTGCTGACAGACCTCTGGATCCAGCAGATTCATCAGTCGAATCGTTTTGGCAACATTAATGTCAAAGACTTCCTGGGGCCCTCCCCAAGACGTTGCTGCCAAAATCGCACAATCGATCGTTTTGAGCAGATCACTATAGCGATCGATCTCCCGCAGATTTCCTTGCAGGACTGTAACACCCGGACGAGCGTTGTAGTCAACTTTAAGCTTGTCTGGATTTCTGACCAGCAGGAACAGCGTGTGGTTCGTTTCTTGAATTAAGGCTTCGACCAGATAGTGGCCGATACAGCCACTTGCGCCAGTCACAAAAATCCGTTTGGATGTCATCGGAAGCTTAGGATGGATAGCAGGTTTTGGGGCTCAGGTTTTGAATCATTGGGTTCAGGTATTGGTTGCAGAGGATCAGGTTTCGATCAGTTTCCTGTATCTAGTCTTCGATCCTCTATGTCAGACACCTTGTCCGCGATCCATGACACCAACTGCCAAACCCTACCAAGAATCTATCCGAAAACTTCCAGAGAATTGCGCTTGAATCCATCTGACCATCGCTTTTTGGAGTAGATTCTAAGCGTGGATGGCTAATAGCTGATCAGCTTGCTTGGCAGTTTCAAAGAAGTAGGCAGCGTTCTCCTCAGGCGTGTTTGGCAGAATACCATGTCCGAGGTTGAGAATATGCTTCCAGTTACCTGCTTTACGGATTGTGTCAAGAATGCGATCGCGAATCAAGTCTTTAGACCCAAATAGTATGCCAGGATCCACGTTTCCCTGCACCCCAATCTTTGAGCCAAGCCGCTGACGAGCGTCTGCCATGTCCACAGTCCAATCAACGCTGACAATATCTACTCCCGATTTTGCCATTCGTTCCAGGACTCCGGCACTCCCACTAATGTAAAGAATCAATGGCGTATTCGGATGAGTTGATTTGACTTGTTGAACGATGCGCTGTTGGTACGGAAGTGCAAAGGTATCGTAATCTTGAGGACTGAGCTGGCCTGCCCAAGAGTCAAACAATTGAATCACCTGGGCACCCGAATCGATCTGATATCGAACATAGGTCGCGATCGCATCCGCTATCTTGCCCAAAAATTCATGCAGCATCTTCGGTTCATTGAAGGCCATGCTCTTAATGACGGTGTAGTCCTTGGAACTTTTGCCTTCAATCGCATAAGCTGCTAGTGTCCACGGGGCACCCACAAAGCCGAGAACCGTGGCGCGATCGCCCACTTCCTGCCGCAGAGTTTGCAGAATTTCCCGAATAAAGGGTAGCGACTCCTCTGGCTCTAACGGATGCAACTGATGAATTTGCTCCAGGGTGCGAATGGGTGGATCGATAACGGGCCCTCGGCTCTCGACAATATCAAACGGAATCCCAATTCCTGGCAGGGGAGTCAGAATATCTGAGAACAGAATTACGCCATCGGGTTGGAAGGCCCGGAAAGGCTGCAGTGAGATCTCGATCGCCAATTCCGGTTTCTCAGAACGATCCCGGAACGAAGGATACCGGTCCCGCAGTTCCCGATAGGCTTTCATGTATCGCCCTGCCTGTCGCATCATCCAGACGGGAGGACGATCTAACACTTCACCACAAGCAGCTCTCAGCAAATAAGGAACCTGGGTTGACCCGGTCATCGAACTATCGTCCTAGTACTTCTTAGGTGCATTTGCTAGCTTACCACTCCAAGATGACCGTTTTAATGCTCAATTGCTGGAATCTGGCGGTTCTATTTCAGAATACAAATCCCACCAATCGTCACTGTGCAATTTGTAGATTTGGTCGCGCGTTCCAACGCACCTGAATTGGCATTGTAGTTATACTCCCCAGCCGCAACCAGGCGATTGGGATTGGCACAATATTGGTAAATCTGACTTCCTTCAGGAAAATTCACGACGACATAAGAGCTTCGTGCTGGAGGGCAGTTGTCTAACACGGTCAGTCCATATTCAGATTGGAGAAGCTGCCGCCTAGCATCGGCAGGTTGCACGATCGGAGTGGATGGGGTTGGGGTTGTTCCAGTCTGAATCGAGCTAATCGGCGTCAGGGTATCGGTGGTCATGTTGTAGCGATAATTCCCTGCCTGTACATAACGATTTGGAGCCGCACAGTAGGTATAGTCTTTGCCGTCTTGGGGCTCGGTCACAATAATCTGAGCCACCAAAGCTCCAGATGGAGGGCACCGATCCAGCACAGTCAACTGGAGCCGTTGGGCTAGCAAGTCTCGCCGGGTATCAACCAGCTTCAGGCTGCGAGAGGCATCTTCGTAGACATACAGCCCCGGTTCAATATCGCGAGTGCAGCGTTCTTCGGCACCGATCTTGATTTTGGCGACGTTTGGAATTCCACAGCCGATCGCTCTCAGACGCAAAACATTTTGCATGATTTGATCGGCCTGAGCCACCGTTGCAGCAGGCGTCCCTAAGCCATCGATCGCCAGGCTATAGCGTCCGAGGGAGTTGTTGCGCCCCACAACCAAAAGTCGGTACCTGCCGGGCCTAACAACCTGATACTTGAAGAAACCTGGATTTTCACTATAGGCAACCTGTCTCCCGGTTGGATCAAACAGGAGCAGGGTCGGCCTCAACGTACTGCCATCTTCAGGGGTGACGGAAATTTCAATGCTGTCTCCCCGTTGAGCCGTAAAGGTATGCTCCTCACCCCGTGCTTTTTGGAGGGGGGCACCGGTTCGATAGATATTGCGGAACTGATAGGTCGCCGAACTGTTGCGGATATAGCCATTGAAATTGTCTCCATCTTTCAACGGCACACTGGCAGCGATGTTTGCGATCGCGCCCACCGTGATCACCGCTACTGCTGCGATCGCAGTAACCCTACCCAAAACCTGACGACCAACCATAGCAATTTCTACCTCCTGAATGAACTGCCTTTGCTAGCGTCTCTAGAAATACCAGCGTTTACAGCGTGCCCAGATTTGGCGAACAGGTTTACAGACACACGAATCCGTGCTGAGAAATCCCTAACGTCTTCGAAGAGTCGGGATCTTTTAAGATGAGATGCAGTCGGGCCCATTTACGTGAAACTGAATCTGTAAACGGGTTGATATGACGATGGGAAACGAGTTAGGTTCCCGACAAATTAAGCAGTCTGAAGCTTAATAGGCTCCATTGTCTTTTGGAAACAGGACAACACCTAGCGTTTTAACAATGATCCACAGATCCATCCAGAAGCTGCGAAAGTTGGCATAGTAAACGTCAATTTGAACACGCCTTGGATAAGGAATGTCATTCCGCCCGGAGACCTGCCAGAGTCCTGTGACTCCGGGACGGATGGTTAAAATGCGATCCATATACTCGCCATACTTTGGCAGTTCCTCCACCACCAATGGGCGAGGACCAACCACACTCATGTCCCCCTTCAAAACATTCCAAAACTGGGGAAATTCATCAAGTCCAGTAATTCTCAAAAATCTACCAACTCGAGTAATACGGGGATCACGCTTCAGCTTGAAGTTACTCTGAAACTCGTGCCGCAGACGAGGTGAGGTTTCCATCATTTCGATCAGAACCTGATCTGCGTTTTCGATCATCGTTCTGAATTTGATGCAGTCAAAGCGCTTGTAGTTTTTGCCCACTCGCTCCTGGACGTAAAACACTGAACCGGATGAGCTATGGGCGACTAGCAAAATCAGCAATACATACAGAGGGGAAAATAGAATCAGAACCGCTAAGGAAAAGACAATGTCGAATATCCGTTTGACAAATGCCCCATGTAGCGAATCTGACAGAAATGGCAAGACGCCGCGCCTAAGAATTGCACGAATCGATTTGCCGGAGACAAGTTGACTTTCGGCAGTCATTTTACTCCTTACGTATCCACACCACACACAGTCCCGATTATAAAGCCATTGACCTCTTATACGCCGTGTTTAATCCCAATTCCGTGAGAAATTGATTTAGCAAAGGGTATATTCGGCATTATGTCAAGTTCTTTGCCCGAAATTCCTGATAACAGTGTTCTAGAAAGGTTAGATAGCGTTGTTGAAAGACACTGGGGCTATAGGATAAGGCGTGCGATCGCAGCACCTCCGGCTTGAACTGGTATTGATACTCCTCAAATCGATTGACTGCCTGAATCAGATCAGGTTCCGTTTGTTGACGAAACAAAATTCCAGTTCCCTTGTCGTCGTGTTGACGGATATCTCGGACGGTTTCGAGTGTGCCACCTGCTCCCAGAGCAATTACCGGAGTGCCACAGGCTTGAGCCTCAACGGGAGCAATCCCAAAGTCTTCATAGGCGGCATAGACAAACGCTTTGGCATGCGCCATGTAGTGGTCTACGACATGATCGGGCTGCCAACCGAGCACTTGAATGTTCGGCTTGGCAAGTTGACGAATCTGGTCAAGTTCAGAACCGCTACCAATTACGACCAGCGATCGCCCCAGTTGATTAAAGGCCCGGACAATCAACGAAATTTTCTTGTAGCTCACCAGTCGGGAGACCGTCAGGTAAAAGTCCTCTTTGTGCGGCTGAAACTGAAACCGATCAATATTCACAGGCGGATAGATCACCTCCGCTGGACGGCGGTAGCAGCGCCAAATCCGACGAGCTGTACTTTTGGAGTTGGCAATGAAGTAATCAACCCGGTTCGCGGCCAACACATCCCACTGGCGCAATCGATGCAGCAGATAGCGCGTCAAGATGCCCAATAACCCATCTCCCAATCGGCTGCTGTGCAGATAATCGAAGGTCAAGTCCCAGGCGTAGCGCAGCGGGGCGTGACAGTAACAGACATGAAGCTGATGGGAACCTGTCAAAACGCCCTTGGCCACAGCATGGAAGGAGGAAAGAATGATGTCGTATCCCCTCAGATCAAGCTGTTCAATGGCAAACGGCAACAATGGCAGGTACTTCTGAACGCCATTGCGGGCAAGAGGAAAATGCTGCAAAAACGTTGTCCCGATTTTGCGTTTGAACAGATAGCTGTCGGGATTCGCCGATTCAAAGTCAACCAGCGCATAGAGGTCTGCATCCAGGCACCTCAAGATTTCTTGAACAACCAGTTCAGAACCACCGGTTGCTTTGGGCGTTAGCCATTCATGAACAAGCGCGAATTTCAGATCGGCTAGGGATGGGCGATCGCTCATCCCTTGATTAACACTCAACACCACCACATCACCACCGAGTAGAAAACAGAAAGATGCCAGCAGTATACGCCCAATATGATTTTAGATTTTGGATTTTAGATTGTTGAAATGCCTGTTCGTTTAAGTGGCTACCCGTTTAAGTCCAAGACGAGCTAGAAACTACCAAAGTTGCAGGTTTGGAGATTTTCGTTAGACTTAAGAGCAAACCCGTAAGTACTAAAGCAATCAGATTTCTAATGCTGTTGCTGGTCTAAAACTAAAAAAAAGACCGGCACGAAGCCAGTCTTCAAAGGTTATCTGCGTTGTTCTCTCAAATGGAGGAACCCAGTCTGCGCGTTCCCAAACATGCAGCGGATCTCTTAAGGATATTAATCCTCCACTCGCTGCTATTGTAACAAGATACACAAAGTTTTTTTTTATAATTCTTCACGAATTCATGACATTCTTTTCCGGAACCGTGGGAGAGGAACGGCTGATGACGCGCTGTGGTTGTCCCCAAATGACGTGCTCGTGCTTGTATACGGTCATTCCAGGTTTAGCGCCTTTCGGTTTATAAACATTTTTGGGTTTTGTATAAATCACTGGAACCTGGTCGCTCTGGCGTGCTCGACTGTAATACGCTGCTAGATCTGCAGCAAACTCAAGATCAACAGGGTCTGGATCGACGCCGGGATTGAGGCGCAGCAACACATGACTGCCTGGAATTTCCTGGGTGTGTAGCCACAGGTCGTAGTCTCCCGCCACGCGAAAGGTAAGCTGATCGTTTTGGCGATTATTTCGACCGATGAGCACCTCCAGACCATTGGGAGTGAAGTAACGGTAGGGCTGACTCGCGGTATCGTCCCGGTTGGGTGCGGCATTTCCATACTCTGGATTGTCCAGGTAATTCTGTTGGATGAGTTCATCGCGGATTTCTTGTAAGGCACTCAGGTCTTCAGGAGTCTGGTATTCCGTGAGTTCTGTAACAGCCGCTTCAACTTGTTCCAGATAGTGAATTTCGGTGTTGACATCAGCCAGCAGGGGGGCGATCGCGCTGCGGGCCCGTTTCAGCTTTTGATGCTGCTTGTACAGCGCCTGAGCATTTTGAACGGCGCTCTTTTCTGGATTGAGGGCGAGCGTCACAGGTTCACCCGTTTCAAAATCGGGCAGAGAGATAGATTTCATCCCCGGTTGCCACTGCTGCAAGTGTGCCATCAGTAAATCTGCCTGTTCCCGGTACTGATCAGCCTGGTCAGATTGCTGCAAGCGAGATTGAAAGGTGTGGGCCTTGAGGCGCAGCTTTTCCAGAAACGTGTTGAGCTTCTGGCTGAGTTGGTGGCGCAGTTGCACAAATTCTTGGCGGCTGAGTTGGGTGTTGTAGTACTGCTCAAGCACATCTTGAACGCTGTTCGCTGGGTGAGTCATTCCCCAGCCCAAAACGGTGTATCCCTCTGGTGTCCAACCGGGTTGAAATTGCTCTTGTTCCAACGCCTGCAACCATTCTTGCCAGCGTTGAAACAACCGTTGCCATTCAACAGCGTTAAGTGTATCAGTGGGTTGTTCGGGATCTAGTTCAGCGACCTTAATCATCGCAAGAACCAGTGCTGAACTCAGTCCGCGATAGGTCTTGAGTAAGTTACGGCGTAGAGATCCAGGAACCAGGCTGACTCGCTCTTGCCAGCGTTCAAAGGGTTCGCTGAAGCTGGGAGCAGGATCCGTTAGGGCAGGCGGCAGTTCGTAGGGCTGCCCGGTTTGGATGGGACGAACGCTGGATTGTTGAGCACTGACCTGATGGGCAGCTGTGACGATCTGGTTATCCCGATTTGCCAGGATGACATTGCTGTACTTCCCCATGATCTCTACATAAAGATGCCAGAGCGGGGGATCTCCGGGACGACGAGCAAATTGCAGGTCTAGAGCACGCTCCCTGGGAGCGATCGCCTCAATTGCCACCAGCGCTAAGTTCCCAATCTGGTGGCGGAGTTGCTGGCTAAAGGTGAACGTATCGGGGAGACGGGGGGGTGGACTACTCAGACATAGACGAGCCGCTTGCGGATGCCAGGAAACCATCAGCCATCCCCGTTCGTCTAAGGTTCGGAGTCCCAAAACAGGGTGTGGCGATCGCGCTGGTAGACTTGCTCCAACCGCGCGGGTAACCAATCAGTCCGCAGTTCGGAACAAATGGCGTTTAGTGTTGTGAAATCAACGGGTTGCACAGGAGAAATAGTGATTTTCAGAAATTTATCTTTGAGCTGATGCAGGTAATGGGCAGTGGGTAGTGGGTGATTGCAAGCAGTACGTGAGAATAGTTTCAATTACCCACTACCAATGCCCCAATCTTGTTACTCAAAATTTTTGTAGATTACGATCAATTATTAAGCTCTGATTATCAAGCTTTTATTTAGGCTCCTCATCTCATCACGCAATTAGCCTGTATGGACATTAAGCTTATTAACATCGGTTTTGGCAACATTGTGTCCGCAAATCGGGTGATTGCAATTGTTAGCCCAGAATCTGCCCCAATTAAGCGCATTATCACGGACGCAAGAGACAACAGACAACTGATCGATGCCACTTATGGGCGTCGAACACGGGCGGTGATTATCACTGACTCCGGTCATGTTATCCTGTCTGCCATTCAACCTGAAACAGTCGCCAATCGATTCATTGTCAGTAAGAACGGACATGGAGGAGACGATTAGGAAGGGGCTAGCTCCTGGTTCCTAGTCCCTCAAACTAAACGCTTGTCTGTTTTAACAAAGTATCAAGAAACATTAAGAAGTTCTCCTGAAAGTAGGGAAGGCGTATACGAGAATGGGCAGATTAATTGTCTTAACTGGACCGAGCGGAGTTGGGAAGGGAACTCTGCTGCGATCGCTGCTGGAGCGTCACCCCGAACTTTATCTTTCAGTGTCGGCTACAACTCGTGCCCCGCGATCGGGCGAAGTGAACGGTGAGGATTATTTCTTTGTCCCTCGCGGCACCTTTGAACGGATGATTGCCAATGGGGAATTGCTGGAATGGGCTGAGTTTGCCGGTAATTTGTATGGCACCCCACGCACCCCCGTAGAAGAGCAAATTCGACATGGCCGCTGGGTGATTTTGGAGATTGAACTGGAGGGAGCGCGACAAATTCGTAAAACCTTTCCAGAAGCGTTCAGAATTTTTATCCTGCCACCATCGCTGCCAGAGCTTGAGTTTCGCATTCGCGGTCGAGGGCAGGATACCGAAGACGCGATCGCGCGTCGCTTGCAACGCGCTCAAGAAGAAATTAATGCTGCCAGTGAATTCGATATCCAGATCGTTAATGACAACTTCGACAAAACCCTGGAACGGATTGAGTTGACTCTTTTTGCTCCAGTTGTTTGCTAGGGCTTATGCAGGTAATGGGTCATTGGTAGTCAGTAATCGAAATATTCAGCCCATTACCCATTACCCACTACCAACTACCTGTCCAAACGCAAGAGCTTTCGGTTATTTGCGTAACTTCTAACAACATCAAAGCCTGTAACTTATAGCGTCGCAGGCTTTGATAGTGTGGAGTTTTTTAGCTGATGTCCAACCTATGGCATTGGATGAAACAGCAAATCGGGGAAGAAGCGGTTGAACTCAATCAGAATTCCTGCTGTAATGGTTATCCAAATCGCAGCCAGGACGGGAGCAGTGGAAAGATATTTCACAAAATACTGCATGAGTTAATTCTCCAACGAGCAGCTAGAGGTGAATTAGCGAGGTGAAACCGAGATTTCGTTATCCTTTGCAGTCAGTTCCCCAGTCGTAAACTCTTTCAGAGCTACTAAGGGCCAGGCAAATCCAGTTAGCATCAACTGAACCGCCAAAGGAACATCGATAATGATTTCCTTCTCTTCAGGGTTGCTGCTCTTCTTGGCTGCCTGGATGTAGGCACGACCCACCCAACCAATCCAGCCAGCGATGTACAGAAACAGAACGGCTGGGATTGCGAATTCACCAGCATGGGCAGCATCTGGGTCAACCACTAAGTGCGGCAGTCCATCTTCGCCACACAATGCACCAGATTTGGCATAAAAATCAAAGCGTCTGCCTGCAGTGGGGCTGACTGAGGATTTCGCACGCTGGGCAAAGGCAGCCGATTCGCTGCAAGGGGTCAAGTTGAAAGCATGGGCAGGCGGGGTCGGAGCGATTCCGATCCAGAGCACAATGGCAATAATGAGAGCAAATAATCGTCTCATGAAATTGTTTCCCTTCGTTACAACAATGAACTAAACCTCATCCAAGTTGAAAACTGGAGATTTTCCTGAGAAAAACTACGGATTTCTAAATCGACGAGGTTTATCTGGTTTACGGATTGAGCAAACGTTACCGTATAACCAAACTAGCTAAACCGAGTTAGCTAAACTGGATTAGCATCAAGTTCTTGAACCAATCTACCCAGAGACTAAGCTGAGAAGATGGCTCATTATTTTCAAGAAATTACCAGCAAATGGCGACAGTTTTGGCAATTGAAACAAGTTGTGACGAAACGGCGGTGGCGATTGTTAATAATCGTCAAATTTTGAGTAATATTGTCTCTTCACAAATTGCCACGCATCGTCCTTACGGTGGCGTTGTGCCAGAAATGGCCTCTCGTCAGCATGTTGAGACGCTGAATTCTGCGATCGCCCAGGCCCTTCAAGACCCCAACATTAACTGGTCAGCAATTGATGGGATTGCAGTAACCTGTGCCCCCGGACTCGTCGGTGCGCTTCTGGTCGGGTTGACTGCTGCAAAGACGCTGGCGATCGTTCACCAAAAACCCTTCCTCGGCGTTCATCATCTGGAAGGACACATCTATGCTTCTTACCTCAGTGATCCTGAGCTGCGGACTCCCTTCCTCTGTCTGCTGGTTTCTGGCGGACACACCAGCTTGATTTACGTGAAGGGCTGCGGTGACTACACAACCTTGGGACAAACCCGTGACGACGCCGCTGGGGAAGCCTTCGACAAAGTGGCGCGGTTGCTGAATCTGGGCTATCCTGGTGGTCCAGCGATTGACAAACTGTCACATCACGGAAATCCCAGAGCTTTTGCGCTGCCCGAAGGTCAGGTCTCCCTGCCCGAAGGCGGCTTTCATCGCTACGACTCCAGCTTCAGCGGCTTGAAGACAGCTGTGCTGCGATTGACTCAAAAACTCCAGCAAACAAATCAGCCCTTGCCTGTAGACGATCTGGCAGCCAGTTTTCAAGAGACCGTTGCGAAGGCGTTGACCAAACGAGCGATCGCCTGCGCTCTTGACTACGGACTGAGTACCATTGCCGTCGGTGGCGGCGTTGCCGCCAACAGCGGTCTTCGTCACCACCTGCAAGCAGCCGCTACCGAACACAATCTGCGCGTTCTCTTCCCACCCCTCAAGTTCTGTACCGACAACGCTGCCATGATCGCCTGTGCTGCTGCCGATCACCTCAACCGGGGACACATTTCTCCGTTGACGTTAGGTGCCCAATCCCGAATGGCGATTTCAGACGTGATGCAGCTTTATGTACCTGCTCAGTAATTTCAGAATCAATCAGAAGGCTCCATGTTCACTCTCTTGCCTTCTTAATACTGTGTAAGATTTTAATCAAAGGCTTATATTTTCCGTACCCGGTGTCTATCAAGACCTATCACAGAACTTATGAGGAAAAGGTAAATGGACCAAGATGACACCATAGCAATTAACCTACCGAAAAAGCTCATTGCCGAATGGAAGTTTCTTGTCCAGACGCGGCAGCAAGCTGAGGGAGGGGAAGAAGTAGATCCTGTTGAAGTTTTACGTCAAGCCATTGCGACCGAAACCTATCTTTGGCAGCAAAAGGCTCTTGAAAATCGTCGAACCAGAGCTGGCAGGGTAGCTGGGAAGGGTCTTTTATGGTAGCTGTAGATGATGTCTGATCAGGAGCCGACTACTACAGAGCAAGCAAATCTTAAACCCACTGTAAATGTTCAACAAGCTTTTGCTGAAGTACCGGCAGAACAGGTTCCTCGAAAACCTACAACCCTTGCTGAAAGGCAAGAAGAGACCCGTGGCGCACTCGCAACAAGCTTAATTGGAATACTCAAATGGGTTGTTGGTTTTTTGCTACTGCTGATTGTGGTTGATCGAATTGCAGCTAGCACATTTGCTTTTCATGGCAAGAAATATGAGTACGACAGCACAGGGTCGAAAGACATCGCAACGCTCGTCTTGACCTCTCTCAGCGGTTTAGTAGGTACAGCACTTGGATTTTATTTTGGCAGCCGTGGATCTGGGATAGATGTCAATAAGGATGATTAGTGGTTTTCTACAGTCCATTCCCAGCTAGCACAAATGACGCCCAGTAGAGAGAGTGTCGATCGCGATCGCACAACAATTATCTTCCAGGTTTTTCCTCACAACCCATCAAACTTTGTCGAGATGTAGTTTCTGATCACAGCTATGTTCCGGAAAAGTTGGGGAAACTGACCTCGAAACAGGACATGAACGAACGTCATGCAGAAGTGCGGACGTTTCGGTTTGGGCGCGGTCAGGATTGGACGATCAACAGCAAAACCTGGAGTTCAGCGCGGGTGGATGCTGATCCGGGTCAATGCAAAATTGAGGTTTGGAACCTGGTGAACGCGGGCAATTGGGTTCATCCCGTTCACATTCATCTGATTGATTTCCAAATTCTCGATCGCAATGGACTGGAACCTCCCCAATATGAACGAGGCTGGAAAGACGTAGTTTTGCTCAAGGAGTTTGAGACCGTTCGTGTCGTAGCCCGCTTTGGTCCCCACAGGGGTAAGTACATGATGCACTGCCATAATCTGGTGCATGAAGACCACGACATGATGAACCAGTTTGAAGTCGGCAAAGGTGGCCCTGACCCACTCTCAGACCGGGCCAAGCCGCTTCTAGCTCCACCCCTTGGCTCTACCAAGCCGCCGATCTTGTTGGAGGAATGCCTACCTTGTGCGTGCTTTGAGCAGTTGCCGAATAGCTGCCCCAAGCAGGAAACCTGATTCATAGGGAATCCGGCTAAATTTAAGGTGTGTAGGGGCGGGTTTAGCAGACAGAACCTTCACTGAGTCAAGATTTGACGGCAAAACCCGCCTACACAAATTTCACATTAGGAGCCGTATAAGGCGCGGTTGAATGCGTCGAAGGCGTCTTTGGTGCGAGGTTTTGTGGGCTGCGATCGCTCATCGGCAGGAGCTGTTGCAGATGCCTTTTCACGAGCAGGCTTTGGACTCGTTTGGTCGTCCGTCAGCGGTTCGGTGCTCTTAACTGTATCTCCCTGGTTTTCTGAAGCGGGTTGAGGTTGGGCCGTGGAGGTTTCTGCAGGTTGAGGTGCGCCGAACGAGGAATTTATCTCAGGAGTTTGGGCGATGAGTGGATATTTCTGAGGCAACGGGTTGCTGAATGCAAGATCGGTGATCAGCAGTGCTGAGACAACCAGCATCAGGATGCTTAGTCCAAAGGCTTTCAAAACGGAGGTTTTCATCGGATTCTCCCGGTGTTTTGATAGAGGTTTTTATTCCGATCATAGGTCGGCTCAGATGGATACGGGAAAATCCTGATAGAAGAGCAACAGAGAGCGATCGCGCTAATTACACCCGGTTGCCAATCGTTGTAACAGTTAAGTGACTTCACAAAGTGCTCTCCGCCATTCCTTCTTTGGTTGAATCGGGTTGAGCAGTTACGCTCACTGGCTCTTCCACTGTGGTGTCGAGCTGAGGTTCAGGTTCAGTCGGAGTAACCGCAGCAGAGACTTTCTCAATTTCAGGCAGCTTTTCTGGGGTAAGGCGAGTTTGGCTGGAACCCGACAACACTTTTAATAGTTTAGGTTTGGGGTCATGCAGCAAGTAGAGAAGACGGGTTCCTGGACGAAAGGCTTCATCAGCACCTGTTTGCCAGTTCTCCTCCAGTGAAACAATCTGTAAGCGTCCCTCCCGCTCGACCACCAGCGGCAGTAAGTCTTCTTCCTGAACGAGGGACTGTAGATGAGTCTGCTGGGATTCCAATGTCTCCTCCGTCAGGAGCGTCTCTCCTAACTTCACGGCTCCATCGGTGATCCGCTGGTTCCAGGTTTTGATCGGAGCCTGGGGGACAAAGGCTGGCTGGATTTTGGCCGTGGTATGGGTGGTGTTTGCCTGCGGATCGCGGGGAAAGGCCGCCAGTACCCGTGGTGGACCAAATTCCTCAGCTGCCCGTTGAGCAACAACCCGGTTTACTTCCCCGTTGCTGGTCATTGCCAGGAACGTTCCCTTGGTCGCCAGCCCTGCTCGTTCCAGCACATCCGTATCCAAAGCGCTACTAATAAAAATGGGCAAATTTTCTCGCTCTGCTTGCTCTCGTGCCTCTGGAGCCGTGTCAATCAGAACAACCGATTCCCCTTGTTCAGCGAACAAGCGGGCAATTAACAAACTAAGGGGATTGCAGCCAACAATAACGGCACCTTTCGCCTCATGAGAGGTAATTTGCAGTAGATTTGCCATTCCCTGTGCCGTCAGTGCCTGCAGAAAGACGGTCAGAATAATCGTCAAGAAGACCAGGGCTTTAATCGAGTCGCCCCCATTGATGCCCCGTTGGGTGAGCAGGATGGCGAACAGGGAGGCAACGGATGCAGAGACGATGCCGCGCGGAGCCACCCAACACAAAAACAACTTTTGCCGCCAGTTCAGTCCACTGTTTAAGGTACAAACCCAGATATTGAGGGGACGAACCAGGAACATGAGCGCCAGCACCGTTAAGACCCCGCCCCAGCCCAGCGCCAGCACACCTGGAATGGATAAATCCGCTGCCAGCAGGATGAATAAGACTGACACCGCCAGAATTGTCAGTTGTCCTTTGAATCGTTTTAGCAGCCGTTCTTCTGGCAACGATGACGCTCTCAAGACAATTCCGGCAGCAACGGTTGCCATCAAGCCTGATTCGCTCTGAATCATCTGTCCCAACCCGTACCAGCCCCATAGTCCTGCTAGGACAACGAGCGTTTTGAGGTCATCGGAGAGGAAACTGGCTCGTTTCAGAACCATGCCCAGCAGCCAACCCCCCGCTACCCCAATCCCACCCCCAATGCCCAGCCGAATCATCAGACCACTCGCGATCGCAACCGGTTCAGCATTGCCATTCAGCAAAATATTGAGGACGACCACGGCCAGAATTGCCCCCACCGGATCAATGAGAACCCCTTCGCCCTCCAGCAGCGTGGCAACTCGCCGGTCTACCTTGACCTGCTTCAGCAAGGGGTTAATCACTGTGGGCCCCGTGACGACAACCAGCGCGGCATAGAGAAAGGCGATCGACCAGGGGAACTCGCTCAACCAATGGGCTGCCATGCCACCCCCCAGCAGCGTAATTAGCGTCCCCACGGTGACCAGGTTTCTGAGGCTACCAGAGACTCTACCCAAGTCGCGCAATTGCAGATTGAAGCCACCTTCAAACAGAATCAGGGCAACCAGGAGCGAGACGGTCACTTCCAATCCCACTCCTAAGTGATCCGGATGCAACAGCCCGATCGCGCCTGGACCCAGCACGATGCCAAACAGCAGCAGAAAGGCGATCGCAGGCGCATTCAGGAATTCTGCCAGCACCTGAGCGCCAATTCCCACTACAACGGTGAGAATGACTTGCAGTGTGATATCGAATGGGGTATCAACTGGCAACATATCTGCAAATCCTGGCCCACGATAATACTAAGTAGGTTGCCACAATTAAACTGAAATATGCTGGGAGTGTCATTTGTCATTTGCAAAGGACAGGTGACCAATGACCAGTGACTGTTCTGTCTAACAATTATTTTTGTCCACTTACTTACTTCTTAATCAAGAGGTAGTAGAGCTGTCCGGTGGAGTTGATCAGTCCGGCGCGATCGCCCGCTAGTTTCCCCGTTCCCATAAAAATGTCCACGCGTCCGGATCCTTTAATCGCACCTCCTGTATCCTGATCTAGCATGTAACGATTGACGGGCCGCTGCTGCAGCTTGCCGGTCGCCGTGGAATCGGGAATCTGTGTTTGAATCAGCGCCAGCGCACCAGGCGGAAACTGGGTTTTGTCGGTCGCGATCGACCGTTCTGGGGTCACCGGTACTCCCAAACTTCCCATTGCCGGAGCACCTCCCGTTTCCTGAAAAAACACAAAGCGACGGTTGCGGGGCAAATAAACGTTTAGATCAGCAGGATAATGCTTGAAGTATTGAATCACGGCAGGCAAGGACAGTTTCTCCTGGGGAATTTTGCCCGCATTCACCAACTCTCGTCCAATACTGGTGTAGGGATAATCGGTGTGCCCGGAGTATCCGACGCTGATCGTGCGGCTATCCGTTAGTTTTAGACGGGCAGACCCCTGCACCTGAATCAGAAAGGCGTCCAGGCGATCGCGCAACCACACTAGTTCTAGTCCCTTGAGCGGACTTTTAGCAAACTGCAAACCATCCTCTCCCTCTAACTGCAACCGAGTGGGCTGGGGCTTTGACCAGGCAGACCAATTGGCAGGCAATCGAAAGATCGGATACCGAAATTCTCGCGTTGGGACGCGGCTAGCAGAATGAACTGGTTCAAAATACCCGGTAAACGCGACGGTACCCTGCCCATCGTTGCCGATCGCTTGATAGAACGTAAACTCTCGCTCAACAGCTGCTTGTAAGTCCTGAGCAGAACGAGCCATCACTAGCAATTGCCGAAAGCGCTTTAAGCTGCGCTGCACGCGATCGCGACTCACTCCTAAAACAGGGTATTTGCGATACGATTCGATTGCTTTTGCGGTGCTCAGATAGCGCAGGCTATGGTCAATTGCCACCAGTAGCGCTCTACGATTCCCCTGCGCAGAGTTCCCCCAGAGCTGATCATCAATTCCCAGAGAATCGGGCAACGGAACTGGAACAATTGATTTCTGGGCAGCAGGCTGAATAGGGAGATCACTAACTAAATCAGGCGATGGCAAAGCAGATGAGCCGCCAAAACCACCAACCGGCCCATCGATCAACCAAAACATCAAGGCAGAGAGGATTGCTGCGATCGCGCACATCTCACGCATGGATTTGCCTAAAAACGCTCCACACTGGAGCTATACACTGGCTCTACCCGAATCCCCACCACTTTAGAGGGACGCAGCACCATGTGTTCACCTTGAACATTCTTAATCGGCACCGAGATGAAATCATTTGAGGCGGATTTTGGCATTAGCTCACCGCTATACCACTTTTGAAACTCTTGAATCGTGGAGAAACGAACCTCCTCACGATGCCCACCTTCAATCAGTAAGTGAACAGCATACTCGGTCGGAGTACGGGCATAGCGGCTACGGCGTTGCTCTGTCGGTGCTCCATCAGCAGCTTGACTCATAAATGATTGTAATTATGGTTACGTTTGCCATTATCTAGCAGGAATGCAAGATAGACTCACTTTGCCCACTGCGGAATGAAAAGTATCAAAAGGAATTTAGGAATTGCGAATTGCGAATTTCGAGTTAAAGAAGCAAATTCACCATTCATAGGACTTACGCAAACCTCGGAGGTTTAACCCAGAATCAGGCGTCGTAATGAACAATAGAGGCTTAAACCTCCGAGGTTTTAGGAGATTTCTAAGAGAAAACGTCCCGTTTGGTAGGGGCAGGTTTTGCCAAAGTCTTTGCATCAAGCCGATAGATTTAATGCCAAACCTGCCCTTACAGGTATTTTGTTTGCTAAAAATCTCATTAGCCAAACCGTGTAAGTCCTGATTTCTTGCCTTCAGGTGAACAAATTGAACCGCTGTAGCTGGGTTTGAACCAGGGAAGGTAAGGTTTTACGGAGTTGAGTCTTGTCTTTAAACGGCAGTCGGTTTTGGCTAGATAGATCAAAGGGAAACTGTCCAGGCATATTTGCCCGCTCCATCTGCGCCAACAAAATCTGTTCAGACCGCTTGCTCTGTAACGCATAGCCTACTTCAACACAGACTGTCGGACTGGGAATTAGTTGAATGGGGCTGCTGGAAATCTGCGCGATCGCTGTTGTATCCGCAATAAACAACAAACTCTGGCGAATCGAGCGCATCAGCGTGCTCTCCAGGCGCGTCGGACCATCCGTGAGGCGGTGGGATTCTTTAAGCAAGATGGGCAGGCGCGATCGTTGATTCAGCTTCTCAATCAAGCTTTGCAACTCATCCCGCAATAGATCGCTGGAGTCTGGAAATTCCGTCTGATAACAGAAAAAAATAGTCGGCTCCAAATGAGCCATCACGTCCTGCTTTGTGAAATAGATTTCGTGGCTACGTAAATCAATATTGGCAATCACGTACCCGCCACTACCCTCAACATAAAACTCAACAGCGTCGCCTTCAAGGTAACGCTGAAACCATGCTGATTGCCTGACTTCATCACTGTCTTCTAAAAAATCTGCCCTCAACCCAGACTTCAACAAGCTATTTCGACTCAGCCGTAAATCATGAGGGCGCTTCTCCAACTCTTTTATCGGTTCATACTCTTGGAGGTACCAGGCTTTCAGGGCAATAATAGCCATGTGGCGCTCTGCCTTCTAATGTTTAAAACTACAACAGCACCCAACGAGTTCTACTCTCTGAGTGACTTCCTTCCATTAGTACATTCTATCTAGAGTTGAACTGATTGAGCACCCAGATTAATAATTGAACAATCAGTCTCAAAACTCTCTAACTTACCAGATGAGGAAGTATCAAATTTCGGATTGGATGCTGTCGTAGTTTGACGAGACAGATGTTAAATGAAACAGCTCTTTTTACCTCTTAACTAACTTGATCAACTAACGTGGACATTGGCTGTTGTATCTGCCAGGGAAGCTAGGTAGCTTCAATTAACACCATACCAAACCCTGAGTAGGGATCAAGCCTATGCAACCAAAGTTCACCTTTGTTCGACAAACTACATTGAGTTGGTTTGTCAGGTAAAGCAATCTCATAGATACTTGCATCGATGTAGCGTAAAAAATTCATTAAAAAAGGACTCTAACGCTACTAATAGCAGAGGTTGAGTAGGCACGAATCTTTAATATTGTACATATGCAAGATAAATCATTGCTCGTTTTTAGCTCTGATTGCTTCAGTCATTAATTTTATCCTTTAGAGGATGTTTTAAAAGTCCTCCTGTTTGTAGCAAAGCGTGCAAGATCCCCCTAAATCCCCCTTAATAAGGGGGATTTTGAGCTAATTTCCCCCCCTTATTAAGAGGGGCTAGGGGGGGATCGCTGAGTGCTTAACATCACAGACCATACCTTTTCAAACATCCT
>JAAUSG010000295.1 GCA_012034055.1 Leptolyngbyaceae cyanobacterium RU_5_1
CAAAAGTCCCCCTTAATAAGGGGGATTTAGGGGGATCTTGCACGCTTTGCTACAAACAGTAGGACTTTTAAAACATCCTCTTAGAGGCACATTAGCTGACCAATATCGAACCAATATCGGAATGAGTCATGAATCGTGAATCTACCTTAGTCAAACGGAAACGCCCCAAAAATCTGCAGGACGCCCTGCCGAGTTTGCAGCGGATCGTGGAGCGGTTTCAGCCGCAGATTCGCAAGCAGGGGGTCTTGCTGACAGTTTCCAGTCTGGGGCTGTTTGTTGAGGTGTTTGCGCGACTGTTGGAACCCTGGCCTCTGAAGCTGATTTTTGATCACCTGCTGATGCCGACTCCCGATGCCGTGCCCCTGCGCATTCCGTTTCTCGATCTGACGAATGCCTCGACTCTGTTAATGGTTGCCGCATTTTCGATCATTGGGTTAGCCGGATTGCAGACAACCGCCGCTTACATCAGCTTAGTTGGTATGTCACTGGCAGCCAGTCGAATCGTTACTGAAATTCGGGCGGATCTGTACGCACACTTGCAGCGGCTATCCTTGTCGTTCCATTACAAAGCCAGGGGCGGCGATTTACTCACCCGCATCACCAGCGACATCGATCGCCTGCGCGATGTCACCGTAACGGCAGCCATCCCCCTGCTGGTCAACACCGTCACGCTGGTGGGGATGATTGGGGTAATGTTCTGGATGGATTGGGAACTGGCTCTGATTGCCCTGACGGTGCTGCCCCTGTTCATCCTATCGAGTACCAAAATCACGAAGCGGATTCATACGGTGGCACGGGAGCAGCGCAAACGCGAGGGAGCGATGGCGGCTACGGCGTCGGAAGCAATCAGCGCGATCAAAGTTGTGCAGGCGCTTTCCCTGGAAGACATGCTAGAGGACTTGTTTGCCCGTGATAACGAAAAGAGTCTTGAAGACGTGGCGAAAACTCAGCAGCTCTCGGCAGGACTCCAGCGTACCGTGGAACTGCTAGTGGCGATCGCCACCGCTCTCGTGCTCTGGCGGGGGGTGCATTTGATTCTGCGCGGATCAGCAACGCCCGGTGATCTGCTGGTGTTCATCAGCTACCTCAAGACTGCTTTTCGCCCCACGCGCCAGCTTGCCAAGCAGATCGCCATGATCTCCAAGGCCACGGCTTCCGGCGAACGGATTATCGATTTGCTGGATATCCTGCCGGATGTGAGAGACAAACGCGGGGCGATCGTCGCTCCTCCGTTCAACGGCCGAGTGCGGTTTCAGAATGTTTGCTTTGGCTATGAGCCAGATACGCTCATCCTCGATCGCCTCAGTTTTGAGGTGCAGCCAGGACAACGGGTGGCGCTGGTCGGACCGTCCGGCGGCGGTAAATCAACGCTAGTCAGCTTACTGCTGCGTCTCTACGATCCGATCGCCGGACACATTCTGATCGATCACTATGACCTGAGAGATTACAAGCTGTCGTCGCTGCGTCGCCAGATCAGCATTGTGCTGCAAGACAGTATTTTGTTTGGCGTCAGCGTGCGAGACAATATCGCCTACGGTGCTCTAGGCGCAACCGATGAGCAAATCATTGCAGCCGCGCGGTTGGCAAATGCTCACGACTTCATCACGGGGCTGCCAGACGGGTATGAGACGCTCTTAGGCGAACGGGGTGCGACGCTTTCAGGTGGACAACGACAGCGGATTGCGATCGCTCGTGCGGCGGTTCGGCAAGCTGCGATCGTCATCCTGGATGAACCAACCGTCGGCTTAGACAATGAAAACGAACATGCCGTCAGCGAAGCCCTGAGACGCTTGACGCAGCACTGCACCACGTTTTTGATCACCCACGATTTGCGCGCCGCAACCGACGCCGACCTGATCTTCTACATCGAGAAAGGCAGAATTTTAGAACGCGGCACCCACACCGAGCTACTGCGCCTGGGGCAGCGCTACGCCGCCTTTTATCAACTCCAAACTGCGATCGGTCGGCATCACGACGCTCCAATTTCTGTGCTTTAGAGCAGATCCCCTTATTAAGTCGTGAAAGGAACTGTGGCTGCAAAACCCATTGCTTGGGGGGCTGCCCCCCAAACCCCCTGAATTCAAGGGACGGTTGCGTCCCCCGTAGCTTGCTTCTGCGCAGCAGTACCTCCTCCAAAAGGTGCGATCGGTTATTAACCTGGCAACAAAAGACCTGGCATTACCGTAGGGTGCTGTATAGGCTTCGCCATTCAAGAAAAGCGATAGCGTAACGCACCGCAGCAAGGATAATTGGTGCGTCACGGCGTTGCCTAACACACCCTACGCAATCACGATGGACTGCAATGATTTGAGGAGGCGGGATGACACTCTACGATATGATTGGGAAAACTTACGCCCAAACGAAAAGAAGCGATTCACGCATCGCTGAAAAATTGCTAGAGATTTTGGCATCCTCACAAGCTTCTACTATTGCAGATATCGGTGCTGGTGCAGGTTCTTACGCACTTGTTCTAGCTGAGTATGGGTATCGTGTTTTGGCAATTGAACCATCAGTGACGATGCGGAGTCAGGCGATCGCACATCCTGCGATCGAGTGGATTGATGGATATGCTGATAACTTGCCCTTACCGAATCAAGCAGTAGATGCAGCCATCATCATGCTTGCCTTTCACCACTTTCAGGATTATCGACAAGCATTGGGTGAGGTTCACAGAGTCGTAGGTAATGGGCAAATAGTGTTGTTCACTTACGATCCAGCAATGATTTCTAGCTTTTGGTTGACCAAGTATTTTCCTTCATTTGTCAAAGATGTTGAATCTATGTTTTTGCCAATTCCAAAACTAATGGATGAGATTCAAACAGTTGTAGGTCATGTGGTGAATGTGATTCCTTTCCCATTACCGCATGATTTATCAGATTCGTTTGCGGCGGTTGGTTGGGCACGACCAGAACTTTACCTTGACAGCAGTATTCGCAATGGGATCTCTTCATTTGCCAAGATTGATGCTGATGAGCTTGACAATGGTTTATCTCGCCTGCGAGAAGATTTGAAAAGGGATATGGGATCAAAAGTACGGATATCTACGCCAGCAAAAACAGTTTGATGTCGGATATCGCTTTATTCATAGTCCAGCCGTATAGCAAGCCTATTGCAACGGGCTGACTGAGTTGGTCGGCGTGTGGCAATTTCACAATCCAAAATCTAAAATCCAAAATCCAAAATGGTATGGAGGAAATCATGTCAACGCAAGCACTACCCGATGTCACGATCGTGGTTGTCCCCCGCGAACGATTTCAGTTTGCGCGTCAGTCCCTGGAGAGTCTGTACGAAAATACGTCCTATCCATTTAGCCTGATTTATGTGGATAACAATTCGCCTGCTCAGTTGCGAGATTACCTGAGAGAGCAAGCCCAAATTAAAGGATTTCAATTGCTGCGATCGCACCGCTTTCTGTCGCCCAATCAAGCCAGAAATCTAGGCCTGAGTTATGTCCAGAGTAAGTATGTCGTGTTTGTAGACAACGATGTAATCTTTGCACCCGATTGGTTGCCTGCACTGGTCAATTGCGCTGAAGAAACCGGAGCACCCGTAGTTGGTTCGTTGGTGTGTCAGTATCAACCCGTGCATGAAATTGTGCATTGCGCCGGTGGAGAATACATGCCACCGGACGAGTATGCCCGGTTCGTGAAAGGGGAATCAACCCTGCCCACCGGACAACCCGGCAAATGGCAGATTCACGAGAAGACCTATTTTCAGAATTGCCAAGTCGCCGACGTGCGCGATCGCCTCAAACGTCAGCCCACCGGTTTTGTCGAGTTCCACTCAATGCTGGTTCACACCCAGCTCTTTGAGCAAATCGGCAAATTGGACGAAGGCTTTTCCTGCACCAAAGAATACCTCGATTTTTGCATGACCGTCGCCCAAACAGGCGGCACGATTTACCTGGAACCCGCCTCAGTCGTAACATTCCTGACCCACCCACCTGCCCCTGCCCTGAAGTGGTCAGACCTGCCCTACTTCATGATGCGTTGGAGCGATGCCTGGGAGCGGCAAAGCCTGCTGCACTTTCAACAGAAATGGGATTTGGCAGAAAACAAATACTTTCTCAAGCGGTTCAAAAAACTGGGTCGGCGACGCCGCGAAGAACTGATTCACCCCATTGTCGAACGGTTTAACTTCTTAGGAGCAACCAGCAAAAAGTGGCTAGAAAAACGCCTGGTCGCCCTAGAAAAAATTCTGAATCGCTATCTATGCGATCGCTACGATCGCACGGTTGAAGGTCAGTGATACCGATTTTAGATTTTGGATTGAGGATTTTAGATTGAGAAATGCTTGTGTTAAAGCGCTTTCAGCTTCACCATTTGTAGCAGGCAAAAAGCGAAATGGTATGAGCAGGTTTCAGGTTTCAGGTTTCAGGTTTCAAGGTTTAGGTATCAGGTGTCAGACAATCCAATTAACCATCTAGCCCCTAGCCCTAGCCTCTAGCCCCTACTCACCTAAGGAGAATCTATGCTTTACCGAGAATTTGGCAACACAGGTTTGAATGTATCCGCGATCGGCATGGGCACCTGGAATATTGGCAACCAATGGGGTGAAATTGACGAAGCAACGGCATTGGCAACGGTGCGCAGTGCCTTCGACAACGGCGTTAACCTGTTCGATACGGCTGAGGCTTACGGCATCCCCCACGGGTTGTCTGAAGAGCGGTTGGGCAAAGCTTTGGTCGGAATCCGCGATCGCGTTCATGTGGTGTCAAAACTTGGGCGCTGGGGCAGACGCAGCGGGCAAATGGTGCCGATGACCACGGTCGATATGGTGCGCCTTTGTCTGCATGCCTCTCTCTATCGGTTACGGACGGACTGGATCGACATCATGCTGTGTCACGACGGCAGAATTGAAGATCCCAGAGTTTATCTGGAAGCCTTCGAGCAAATGCAGCAGCAAGGCTACATTCGCACCTACGGCATTTCAACGAAAAATCTCAAGGTGCTGAAACGGTTTAACGTCAACAACACCTGTCGCGTCGTGGAAGTCGAGTACTCTTTGCTCAATCGCAAAGCCGAGCCTGAGTTTTTGCCTTACTGCCAGGAGCATGGCATCGCCGTTCTGATCCGAGGTCCACTCCAGAAAGGGCTGCTCTCTGGCAAATATTCTCCTGATACCGTTTTCACCGACTCGGTGCGAACGGAGTGGTACATCGACGAAGCTAGACAGAACAAACTCGCGAGTGATTTGGCGAAAGTAGAACAGCTCAAAACCAGCTTTCAGCCCGGAGAAAACATGGTAACCGCTGCTTTACGCTTTACCATATCCCACCCCACCCAGCCTGTAGCCATTCCTGGAGCAAAATCGCCTCAGCAAGCCGCCATGAATGCCAAAGCAGGCAATCAACTGCTGTCCGATGAAGAACGACTCCGGCTCATTCGCGCAATGCAACTAGCCCCCCCTGCCGAACAAGCGATCGCAACCGTTGCCGGATAAGTTCTTAGTCATTCGTCATTTGTTATTCGTCATTTACGCCGTGTGCAACTTAATCATGGAAAGTATTGATTTCTCGTGGAGCGGGCATCTTACCTGCTCAAATTGGGCGGACACGATGTCCACCCCACACGAATTTATTGAAAGTCGCACACCGCGTCATTCAAACTCAAAACCCTTAGAGATTGTTTGTAAATGAGTTTAAAGAGGTTGAAACAGACTCCAAGACTTGATCCTCCCTAACCCTCCTGAATAAAGAGGGAACCGTTCGCGAAGCGTGTGCTTTGCACATACCAAAAGTCTGAAGTCCCCCTTTTTAAGGGGGATTTAGGGGATCTAAAATCCTTGTTTACAAACAGTTTCTTAACCTTCATCCTCCATCCTCCATCCTCCACCCTCCATCCTCCACCCT
>JAAUSG010000296.1 GCA_012034055.1 Leptolyngbyaceae cyanobacterium RU_5_1
CTAACCCTCGAAAGATGTTGTTGTTCATGGTTTGTCGATCAAGCGCATAGGCAACTGCCTGACGAAATTCAACTGTGTTGAACCAACGCGATTTGACTGGATCTATCAATGGCTTACCGTTGCGCTTCCCTTTATTCAAGTTGAAGCCAATGAATGAAGTGCCTGAGTCAGGACCACCGCTATAAATTTTGAAATTGCCACGTTCTTCTTCGCGCTTCAGGAGAGAAAAACTGGCCGGGCCAATTGCCACCATGTCCAAACTGCCGGAGCGAAACTGAATCAGGGCTGTATCGGCTGAATCAACAATCTGCCAGACAATGCGATCGATGTAAGGCAGTTGCGTTCCCTGAGCATCTTTACGCCAATAGTAAGGGTTGCGCTCAAAGATAAGTCGCTGAGTTGGTGTGTAGCTGGCAATTTTGTAAGGACCATTCACAATAATTTCCGTCGGATTCGTATCTGCACCCCACGTTGACATGAACTTCGGATTACCGTTTGCATCCTTCTCAAATACTGTTGAGCGCAATGCGTGAGCTGGTAGAATGGCGGCGGAGCTAAGGGTTCGTAAAAAGGGAGCAAATGGCTCAGGAAGTGTAAACTCAACCTGTCGATCATTCAATTTTTTCAATTTTGGCAACTGCCCTTCCTTGCCAATTTTGAAGTAATCCGTGAAATCGGTAGGAATCTGTGGATTAAAGTAGACATCCTTGAAACTGAATAAAACATCATCTGCTGTGAGTGGATGTCCGTCTGACCATTTCAACCCATCTCGGACTGTAAAGGTAACGCGCAAATCATCATCAGAAATTTTCCAGGATTCAGCTAGACCAGGCTTCAGTTCTCCTTTGCCTGTTGTACCGATGAGAGATTCGTAGGTGAATGGAGAGAACACATTGGGATAGGAGTTCAGCAAGGCAAAGTTAAATGTTTTCGGATCGCCAGGAGTACGGGCAACGATTTGAGAAACTTGGGCAGCCTGAGTTTTGAAGTCTTGCGGGTTGCAGGCGTTAAGGGCGATCGCGACAACTATAGTCAAGAGGGCGATCGCAACTCCACTCCACCAGTTCACCTTGCATCTTTTCATCGATAGCCTCATTCCCTTCCTAACTATCCGGATCAATACCCAAAGCACGTAATCGCTCTTGTAGTTGTGCTACCTGAGATTCTGCTTGCTCCGCCCGTTGGCGTTCTTGTTCTGCACGTTGGTGCTCTTGCTCTGCACGTTGGCGTTCTTGCTCCAACTCTTGTTCCATCTGTTGCCGAGCCGCAATTTCCCGTTGCAGAGCCTGTACTAACTCATTGGGAGTGGGCAGTTTTTCTCCAGTGTCTTCTCGATAGAAACCAATCAATTGCTCCTCAACTTGCAAGCGCAACTGGAGCGGCTGACTGCGACTGTCCGTAATCGGCTCATACCGTTCGTTGCGCAAACGATATCCGCGTAGCTTTTCAGGAATCCACTCGCCTCTGGGATCAAACAGCCAATATTCTTGAACTTCCAGTTGTTCGTACAACGTTCGTTTAAGAGTCTGATCCTGGTCTTTCGTTCCCGCAGAGGTCATCTCAAAGATGACCACAGGCACCTGTCCTTCTTCCCAAGTTTTGTAGTTGTCTCGGGGACCGGGTGTGACGTCGAAAATAACCATCACGTCGGGCGCAACCCGCAGTTTGGGGTAGCCCTGAGCATAGTAGAGAAATTGGTCTGCCAGGACGATTGCCTGCTGTCCTGAGAGATACTGCCGTAGGGCAACCACGGCATTAATAATCGCATCAATATGAACAGAGGTCTCTGCCAACGGTTCACCGTCTGAACTGGGATAGAAGACTTCAGTAGATTGAGGAGGAGAAATAACAGAGGTCATGGCTAGATTACGGAACGCCAAGAGTAATCCTCATTCTATCGTTCAGTAAATTTCCTGTAGAAGTCGATTTTTGCTACTCTCCCGCCGTTAACACTTGATGAGCTGTGAGCGCTAGCTCAGAGAAGGTTGGAGAGTGAATCGGGTCAGCACCCGTGAACTCGGCCACGTCATATAACCCCTCAACCAGGGTGCAAACCGTCACCTTTTGATCCAGCGGATCCACTATCCAATACTCTGGAATATCGCGCCCGTTGTACTCAACCCGCTTCGCCCGGTAGTCAACCGTTTTCGTTGATTCGCTGACCACTTCGACAACCAGCAATGGAGCAGGGTCGTTTAATTCAATCACCGCTTCCCGGACTCTAAGTGCTTTCCACTGCTCTGGTGGGATGACAACAACATCCGGAATCCGGGCAGTATCCCATCGGCCAGAACGGGGGGAACGGAGGCTGATCACCGCTTTTCTAGCAATCCAGCCGAGCGCTGGGCGCTGAATTTCAGCTTCAAATCCTTGTTCAAGGAAATGCATAATCTCACCGTGCAAGCCGCTACTAACCGCCATCGCAATCAATTCTCCATCCACAAGTTCGTAACGGGTATCGGTGCCATCGTCGTAGGCTAAATATTCCTCGAAGGTGAATCGTTTTGTAGTTACGGTCATCAGTAACCCCCTTCTACTGGCGGGAATTAGATCAATTATACTATCAGGCTTGTCACGATCCTGGTGGGTTTTACGATCGCTCCAGTAACACCACCGCATAGGCGGCAATTCCCTTTTCCTGACCAGTAGCATCGAGTTTTTCGTTCGTGGTGGCTTTGATGCCAACCTGGTCTGGTTGCAGGTTGAGGATGGTAGCAATGCGATCGCGCATGGCCGGAATATGTGGCTTCAGCCTTGGACGCTCGGCCACAATTACCGAATCAATATTGCCAATCTGCCAGCCCTTGTCTTGAATGAGTTGATCAACCTGGGTGAGCAGCTTCAGGCTATCCGCTCCCTCCCATTTGGGATCAGTGGGCGGATAGTAGTGCCCAATATCTCCCAAACTCAGGGCACCCAGCATGGCGTCCATGATGGCGTGGGTGAGCACATCTGCATCGCTATGCCCCAGCAATCCCAACGTGTGTTCAATCTTGATACCACCCAGAATCAACGGACGTTCTGGGACAAGACGATGAATATCGTATCCATTGCCAATCCGGATTCCAGCCATCAGCGATCGCCCTCACAATCAGCTTTTTGATTATAGGCAGAAGGGGATGGTGGGGAGATGAAGAGATAAAGAGTGAAGAGTGAAGAATGATGGGATAAAGAGTAGAGAGTCTTCATTGCTTCATCGCTTCATCGTCCCCACCCCCTCACTCCTCACTCTTTATTGCTTGCTGTGATAGTCTTAAAGCGCATTTGCAGATCAGGAGGTTCAGACGATGGCACTCACCGCTTCAACCATGTTGGCCCTGGGTACCCAGGCTCCCGATTTCGCCTTGCCGGATGCCGTTTCTGGTCAAACGGTTTCACTATCTACCTTCGCGGGCAAAAAGGCATTGTTGGTGATGTTCATTTGTCAGCACTGCCCATTTGTACAGCATGTGAAGGCAGAGCTGGCAAAACTGGGTAAGGACTATCAGGACAACGATTTGGGCATTTTTGCGATCAGCGCCAACGATATTGCCAACTACCCGGATGATGCCCCAGAGAAGCTGAAAGAGATGGCAACCACGCTAGACTTCACGTTTCCATTCTGCTATGACGAAAGCCAGAAGACGGCAAAGGCATACACCGCTGCCTGCACGCCGGACTTTTTCCTGTTTGATGGCGATCGCACATTAGTCTACCGGGGACAACTGGACGACAGCCGCCCCAGCAATGGACTACCAGTCACAGGAGCCGATTTACGAGCTGCCATTAATGCTGTGTTAAACAATCAACCCATTCCAACTGACCAAAAGCCCAGCATTGGTTGCAATATCAAGTGGAAACCGGGGAATGAGCCAGGGTATTAGGTTAGGGAGATAACTCTCCGGCTTTAACAGTCAAAATCTGCGAGGAGTTGAGCCATTGGGCATCGAAGGAACCTAAGTGGGTGGTGGTGATCAGGGTTTGAAAGCGGTCTTGAATGGCGTTTAGGAGCTGGTTCTGGCGGTTCAGATCCAGTTCTGCAAGTACGTCGTCGAGCAGGAGCAGGGGGGGGTCTCCAATCACGTCTTCAATTAGCTTCAGTTCTGCCAGTTTCAGGGACAGGACAAGCGTGCGCTGCTGTCCTTGAGAGCCATATTGGCGAGCAGAGGTTTGGTTAATGGTGAACTCGACCTCATCCCGATGGGGTCCAACTAAGGTCGTGCCTTGATGCTGCTCGGCGATCGCCCGCTCCCGAATCTTGGCCAAAAATGCGGTTTTGATCACATCTGGCTCGTCCTTGTCTAACGCCACATTGGGAACGTAATTCACGACCAGTTCTTCAGTGCTGCCACTAATCTCCCGGTGCCAGTACTGTGCCAACGGAGCTAATCGCTGCACAACTCGTGCCCGACGGCGAA
Organism: Leptolyngbyaceae cyanobacterium RU_5_1; assembly: GCA_012034055.1. Lineage (GTDB taxonomy): Bacteria > Cyanobacteriota > Cyanobacteriia > Leptolyngbyales > Leptolyngbyaceae > JAAUSG01. Next base: position 4,398 of record JAAUSG010000296.1, read on the forward strand.
TCACACGGGTTCCAGCAACGGCGAGTTGGGCATCCCAGAGGGCGAGTTCGGTAGCGGGGTAAGGGAGTGAAGGGGTGAGGGAGTGAGGGGGTGAGGGAGAAGATAAGGCAGTATCTCCCTCATCCCCCCATCTCCCTATCCTCCTATCTGCCTCATCTTTCCTATTCCCCATCTCCCCATTCCCTCCCTTCTCCTGTGCTCTCAACAATGCATTCCGCTGCCGGAGCACCTGGTTGTAGTGCTGCAAGATAGAGGCATAGATGGGTTCGAGTTGGATGAGTAGAGAATCCAGCCAGTTGCGCCGTTGTTCGGGTCCGCCGCGTACCAGATCCAGGTCTAAGCTGGAGAATTGCACTACGTTGAGGGTGCCCAGGAAATCAAGTTGGCGGCGGAGGGATTGACCATTCAGAGCAACGGTACGGCGACCGTTGCTGCGTAGGATCATGGACAGATCGATCGCGCCAATGTCTCGTTCCAGTTGCGCTGTGAGGTGGGCGATCGCGGCTCCGTCTTGAACTAAGTCGCGATCTCGGGAGGTGCGGTGCGATCGCAGCGTGGACAATAACTCCACTGCCTCCAACAGATTCGACTTTCCCTGAGCATTGTTGCCCACTAGAATCGTCTTCGGAGCCGTAAATTCCACCAACTGATCCACATAGTTGCGAAATTGACGAAGGTGGAGCGATCGCAGATACATGATGAAGGGGACTAGGGGACTGTGAAACGATAAGGCGATAAAGAGATGAAGTGAATGGATTGCCATTACCCTTCATCCCATCATCCTTTCATCTCATCATCTCATCCCCCTCTCGCCTCTCGCCTCTCATCTCTTACCTACGACTCTTCCACAGCGCATGCCAGCGGAATGCCAGCTTCTCTAGTTCAACCCAAACGAACATTAGAGCGCTCAGTCCCAGGCAGACTTCCAGTTCCGGCAAACTCAAATAGTGAGTACCGAAGAAGTTCCGTAAAGGTGGGACATAGATCAGCAGAAATTGCAGAATCGTTGTTAAGACAACAGAGGCTAAAACGTATGGGTTGGAAAAAGGGTTCATTTCGATCGTCAGACGGTGACTAGAGCGAATAGCCAACGCGTGACCCATTTGGGCAATGCACAAAGTGGTAAACACCATCGTCTTCCAACGCTCTGGGTCTCCGGGTGTGTTCTGAGCATAGTCGTATGCCCAAACCATTAAACTGATCGCCAGAATCGAAAGAATCAGACCAATTCGGATCATGTATAGTCCTAAACCGCGAGCGAAAATGCTCTCTTGCGGATCGTAGGGTGGGCGATTCATTACGTTTGGATCAGCCGGTTCGACCGCCAGCGCTAGGGCTGGGAGACCATCTGTGACCAGGTTCATCCACAGAATTTGCAGCGGTGTCAAGGGAACACCACCTAGACCAAGCAGGGGGGCAGCACCGATCGT
>JAAUSG010000056.1 GCA_012034055.1 Leptolyngbyaceae cyanobacterium RU_5_1
CTGTCTGTAGCAAAGCGTGCAACGATCCCCCTAAATCCCCTTATTAAGGGGACTTTGAGCCGATTTCCCCCTTATTAAGGGGGCTAGGGGGATCGCTGAGTGCTTAACATCACAGACCATACCTTTTCAAACATCCTCTAAGGGAGGTTAGGTGAACATAAATTTTTGAGTAATGTTACTCATACACTTTTTAGAATAATTCAGGGAGGGCTATAGATCGAAAAACTGGGATCTCTTACTTTTAACAGAGATTCAAGCAAAAATTAAAGGATTTGTGCTGTAGAGAAAACTAGTTTAGTAGTGCTTTAAACTTTTATTCAATTTCAGAAAAGACAGTGCAAGTCTATAAACGTTGATAAGAATGTATCTAGGGTCGGTGGTCCTCCTTTTTTAAAGGGGGACTTTTTTTAACTTAGAAAAAAGCCTTCAAAATCTCTCCATAGGAAGAAGTGATAGGGTTACTACGCTTAAAATTCGGTATCCTAGACTTCACTCTAGGGGTCGATTCACCTGTTGATATTCTTGCAGTAAAAAGGAGTATGTGAACTCTAAGAAAAAATTCTGTTTGTTGCTAACACTAACCAGAGCTTTTAAGACGGATATCTGAAATTTCCAGGTTGATGTTTTTAGGAAGTGAAGGTTTCTTTGGCAAGGTTTCATGCAGAATCCTTAGTTATCTATTCATTTCGATATCACGTTCTGATAGTTTTTGGAGGCAAATTGCAATGAGCTTTATTCATTTCCCGAACGTTCGTTTGGTGCGTCTTCTGATTGGAATTGTTGCCTGTGCAGCACTGCTTTTTTCTGCTGTCTCTCCTGCGATCGCGGCAGGCATGAGCCAACGAAGCAACCCTGAGCAAGGCGAAACTCAGTTAAAAGACATTTATAAGAAGTCTGAAGATGCGCTTCAAAATCCTCCACTCTCATTGGAAAAGACCCAACGTGAGTCCAATAAAGGGCTGAATGAGGTTCAAGGAAGCGCGGATGCTGAAAAGATGAAGCGTCCTGATAACTCTCAAGCGACCAGCTTTGAGGAACGGATTGAACAGGTGTTTGAGAAAGTGGCAAAGTAAATTCCTATCACTCTTTACATCCCAATTCCCAATCGACCTGCCAGGCTGGGAGTGAGCGGAAGTAACGTAGTCACCATCAAGAATAGCGAGAGCAGTCCCAGGGCCGCTCTCGCATCGTCGGGTTCAGTCAATTCATTCAGGCAGGGACGTTCTAAATCACGCTGCAGAAATAGCAACAGCACAGCCCAGTACAAGGCTAAAGGATTCACCAGAGCCGCTAACCCCAGCACAATCAGGGTTCCAATCGTGGTTCGGGCAGCAATCTTGCGCCCATAGATAGACTGAACGATCCGCCCTCCATCTAACTGTCCGACTGGCATCAGATTCAATGCGGTGATCACCAGTCCTAACCAACCCAAAACCACTAATGGATGAACGTCCACAAGTGGTTGCTGAAGCGACTCACGCAATACTACTCGCGTTAACGTGCCAACTAAAATCGAACCCTGGAAAAACTGGGACGGGAGCTGAAACAGGCTGCCTTTATGAGAAAGCAGCAAGCCTGCGATTAGCATTGTCAGGGATACTAAGCCACCTGCTGCCGGCCCAGCGAATGCCACATCAAACAAAACGTTGCGGTTTGGCAGGAAAGACTCGAACCGGGTGATGGCTCCAAAGGAGCCAATCTGGAGGGTGGGAATGAAGAAGGGAAAGCTGAGGCGGACTTGGTGACGGCGTGCCATGAGCCAATGTCCAAGTTCATGAACCGCCAGAATTGCCAATATCCCGGCTGCAAGCGGCACCGTTTCGGCAATCCGGTTGGGAGTGTAGAACAGATCAAAGCCGAGCATCAATCCGCCGCTTTCTAAACAAGCCGCAATGGTAACCAACAGCAACACGACTGCCAGAGTTTTCTGAGCGGCGGACATGGGCTGTGGATCTCGACTGCTGGGCAAGACGATTACAACAGCTTTGTTGTCCTGGTTCTCAACTAAAAACAAACGATAACGAGGCTCCTTCGGATCAGCTTCGCTACCACCCAGCCGCTCCTGTAAAGCCGCCGACAGCCGATTATACGTTTCTTCTGGCTCTCCCCGCAGATTGCCTCGGAAAATAGCTCCTTCCTGGTAGGGAATGGTTTCTGTCGCAAAGAACGTATCGATGCCAAAAATGCTCTGGATCGCCTTCAAGTCCTCAGCCGGGATGGGAACAATGTCTGATTCTGCGATCGCGGTTTCAGGCTGAATTGAAACAGATGTGATATTCGGTTCAGGCTGGTCGGATTTTTCGGTCGAGGGGTTCGTTTTATCTGCGTCTTGAGCCTCTGCGATTGCAGTGGCACGACGGGACAGGACAGCGTCTTGTTTGAGCGATCGCACCCGATTGCCCAAAATGATGTAGACCGCACTGGAGGCAACCAGCAGCACCAAAATCACTATTAGATTCAGGAAGATTCCTGCGGCGGCCAAACCAAAGACTAGCAACAACGGCAACATCAGGATGACAGACTGCAGCCAGGCGAGAATCCCCAGCTTGCCGTAGGGTCTAGCCCGAAAGAACCCCCACGTCAAAACTCCAACCCCAAAGGCTACCGTCAATATTGTCAGGTCTTCCGTTAATGCAGTAAACATCCCAACCTCTTTCTGGAGACAGCGCTGAATTGTAGCAAGTTGCGGCAAGGCGCGATCGCATACCAAAATCCCAGATGCTCACCCATTGAGTAAGGAAGCATCTAGATATCTAGACTACCTGAACTTAGACATTCCCAAAAAACAGAAAGAGACAACCCTTAATGGACTGTCTCCTCTATACAGCTAACAGCAGTGAACTGCCATTTACTTCTTGCCTTTTTTGCCAGATTTTTTGCTGGATTTTTTATCCTCTTTGACCTCAACCTCTTTAACTTCAACCTCGCTGACTTGCTGTTCAGCTTCAGCCTCCTGAACCGGTTCCTCTTGCTTGGCTTCAGTCTGATCGGGAACTTCGACGTCCTCTTGCTTGTCCTCAGCGTCCTGCGCAGCTTCCTCCGGTTTCGGCGGAGCAGCCGTTCCCATCTGCGCGGCAACCTCGGCCGCAAAGTCAGACTCCTGCTTCTCGATTCCTTCACCTAAATTGAAGCGAACAAAGCGGCGTACCTGAATGTTTTCACCCAACTGAGCAATGTGTTGCTTAACCAATTCCTCAACGGTGATATTGGGATCTTTGATGTACGCCTGGTCTAGCAAGCACATCTCCTTGAGACGCTTTTCAATTCGCCCTTGAACAATCTTTTCCTTGATGTTGTCGGGTTTACCGGCTAAGTCATCCTTGCCCATTTCAATCGACTTCTCTTTCTCAGCAATCTCAGCCGGAATGTCACCGACCTTGACATACTCAACGTTTTGAGACGCCGCGATCTGTTTAGCAATGTTGCTAACCAATGTTTTGAACGCTTCATTCCGAGCTACGAAATCGGTCTGGCAGTTAACTTCCACCAATACCCCAATCCGTCCGCCAATATGGATGTAACTATCAACCAACCCTTCTGCTGCGACCTTGCCTTCTTTCTTACCAGCAGAAGCAATTCCTTTCTTGCGCAACCATTCGATCGCTTTCTCAATGTCACCCTCAGTTTCCTGAAGTGCTTTTTTGCAATCCATCATCCCTGCGCCGGTTTTTTCGCGCAGTTCCTTCACCAGCTTTGCCGATATTTCCGCCATGTTCCCTTGTTCCTAGATTTAGAGTTATGAGTTCTGAATGTTGAGTTTTGAGTTACTCGTTATGAAACTCAAAACTCATAACTCAACACTCAAAACTAGATTATTCTTCGTTGTCCTCATCGTCTGGGAAGGCATTGCTATAGGAGTCGCTATCGTCGTACTCCATATCTTCTTCAGCGCCTTCGTAGTCTTCGTAGTCCTCTTCGATCTCAAGTTGACCATGCCGACCTTCATAGATCGCATCAGCCAACCTGCCCACTATTAGCTTAATTGACCGAATGGCATCATCGTTTGCCGGAACCGGAATATCAACGACGTCAGGGTCACAGTTTGTATCGAGCAGTGCCACGATCGGGACGTTCAACTTCTGGCATTCTTGAACAGCGTTGTACTCTCGACGTTGATCCACAATTAAGACTACATCCGGCACCTTGCGCATGGCCTTGATCCCACCCAGATACTTTTGCAGCTTTTCCAACTCTCGGCGCAACATGGACGCCTCCTTCTTCGGCAGCAGATCCAGCGCTCCGGTCTCTTCCCGCCGCTCCAATTCCTTGAGGCGGTCTACACGGGTCTTAATTGTTGCCCAGTTGGTCAGCATCCCTCCCAACCAGCGCTGATTGACATAGTAAGCGCCACAGCGAGAGGCTTCTTGAGCAACGATTCCGGCGGCTTGTCGCTTAGTGCCAACAAAAAGAAACCGCTTGCCCTGTTCAGACGCATTGCGGACGTAATTATACGCCTCTTCCATTAACCTGGCGGTTTGCACGAGGTCAATGATGTGAACCCCGTTGCGAGACGTATAGATGTAGGGATCCATTTTGGGGTTCCAACGGCGGGTTTGATGCCCAAAATGAACGCCCGACTCCAAAAGCTGAGCCAACGAAACGACTGGCATATTGATTTGATCTCCTTTTCGGGTTAATCCTCCATCCGGGAGCAGTTTTTTCAAAAAACCACCCGAAATCCCAGATGTGTGAATTTAAACAACTTTTCTACGTTAACACAGTGAGGCGGCGATGGTTGCTGAGTGGGCCGTGTTTCAAAGCAGATTCGTTCTAGTGGGTGACAGCAGATTTTGTCTAAGTTTTCTATGATTTATCCAGGATGCTTTAAACAACTTAATGATTCGTCACTCGTCATTCGTTATTCGCCATTAGTTCAGTTAGCAGTTATTCAGTGATCAGTTGTTAACTCTCATCTTTCAAATGACAAAGGTCGTATGACCAATGACAATCTCAATCTAGTCCACAAAATCATTATTTCTACTCATTCTCATTCAACGAGGTTCCTGTGGCTCTTTACGCTGAACTACACCGTCATTTGGGGGGATCTGTGGTTCCCCGAATTTTGTGGCGCTATTTGCAACGGAAGGATTCTGAGTTAGTTCACCAGTTCCCTGGCTACTCAGAGTTTGAGGATTTCTACACCCGTCCCCGCAATACCCTGGACGAGTATTTAGAATTGCACACTCTGGTTGAGTCGGTGCAAAGCGCGGAGGCGTTGCCCTATTTCATCTATCGATTGATGCGGGGAGCGTATATTTTCGAGAATCTTGCTTATCTAGAACTACGCTATACGCCTTACCTGCGCACACCAGCTCATCTAACTCAATCTCAACGGATCGATTTGATGGCAGAAATTGTGGAGATTGTGGGCAGGGCAAGTCGGCTGAATGAATACCCGATCGTCACGAGTCAAATTTTGTGTATGCACTCGAAGTTGCCCTATGAGGTGAATCGGGCGATCGCGGATTTAGCGGCTCAATTTAGCGAGTACGTTTGTGGGATTGATGTGGCGGGGGGAGATAATCATTACGGGGAGCGGCTAGAGGAGTTTGTGGAGCTGTATACCTATGCGCGATCGCTGGGGATCAACACGACTGGGCATCTCTATGAAACTCGTGAAGGGTGCTATCCAGAACTGCTTCCCTACTTGATGCGAATTGGGCATGGGATCCAGATTCCCATCCACTATCCTCAGTTGTTAAAACAGGTCGCTGAACAGAATCAGTGTTTGGAAATTTGTCCCACGACCTACCTCAAAACGGGAACGCTGGAGGATATTTCGCAGCTCAAACTGGTCTTCGATCGCTGCTTTGAAGCGGGAGTAGACATTGCAATTTGCACCGACAACGCAGGGTTGCATAATGTTCGGCTACCGTTTGAGTACGAAAACCTGTTAACCCACAACATCATCGGCTTCAAGGAATTGCAAGCGTGTCAGGATGCTGCTTTCCGCCATGCGTTTGCCTGGCCCTATGGTCAACGTCCTGCCTCCCTTTTAAATGGATTGCTGAAAACCGATCACGAAGAATTTCCGGAGCAGCTTGAAACGGCTCTGTTCTAGCCTTTTCTCTAGAGACGCATGTCCTTGAGATGAACCCGTGGATTGAAGCTTCGATTGGCTTGAATCTTCTCGTAATATTCGCGTTCAATTGAACTGAGAGCCTTGGGTGCCGCAATCACAATTCGGACCATTTGGTCTCCACGGCTACCTTTTGGATTCGGCCAACCTTTGCCGCGTAGCCGAAGAGATTGTCCAGAGCGAATACCAGCTGGAATATTGACACTAACCGGCCCATCTGGCGTAGGAACTTCCACATGGGCACCTAGAACGGCCTCATCCGGCGCGATCGGAACTTCACAAATCAGGTTGTCACCTTCAAAGTGGAAGAATGGATGGGGAGAAATTTCAACTGTCAAATATAAGTCTCCCCGCTGTGTGGTGTAGTAAGGGCTGAACTGTCCCTTGCCCCGCACCCGCACTCGACTACCTGGTTTTGCACCAGGTGGAATGCGCACGTCAATGATTTCGTTACCGACTGCCAGCCGCTTTTGAGCGCCATTGAAGGCCTCTGATAATGTCAAAGTGATGGCAGCTTCACTGTCGAGTCCGCTGTTGCCAGGTGTCGTGTTAAATCCGCTAGGGTTACTGGTTGAGGTGCGATAGCGAGTTTGCTGTCCAGTTGTATTGAAGCCAGGATCGGTTCCCATCCGCCCCAAAAGCTCATTGATGAAGTCTTCAAAGTTGGCATAGCGGCCAAACTCGAAGCCATCGAAGTCTACGGTTGTGCTGAACGGCGATCGCGCCTGGTCAGCCTGCTTCCAATACTGGCCAAACTGGTCATACTTGTGCCGTTTATCTGAATCAGACAAGACCTCGTAAGCTTCGGTAACTTCCTTAAACCGAGCTTCTGCCTGCGATCGCCTGGATTCATATCCGGGTGATACTTACGCGCCAGCTTACGGTATGCCCGCTTAATCTCATCCGTATCCGCAGATTTGCTAACTCCCAATATCGCGTAGTAATCTTTGAAATCGGTTGTAGCCATTAACCCTTCACCTCTATCAATATCTATAACGACTTAAGCTAAAACCCACCCAATGATTGCTTACAAAACTGGAGGGTCTGGAGACTCCAGACTTGTCGTAACTCATACGCCCATCCAACCGTAATCCAACATTAACAAAAACTTTATTCTGATAGGTTCGGTTTCCCTGCCTGGACTGGAGGAGCAATTTCCGTACCTGGCAGGTGAAGAGTGAGGAGTGAGGAGTGAGGGGTGAGAGGTGAGGAGTGAGGGATCCTGGGGTGAAGAACTGAGAGTGAAAAAATGGCTTTACTCACTATTCACTAAATAATCATCTCATCTGGAATCACAGCGCTTTTCAAAATAACTACAATTCCGCTGCGGATGAAGAAGCCAAGGTTCTCCCGTTCGGCTTCCTGAACTCGATCTTTGTTGACAATCTGAACATTGCAACCAATTCGAGCATTCTTATCGATAATGGCACGGCGAATCGTTGTGTCTTTGCCAATTCCTAACGGAATTTTGTGGGTTTGACAGCCAGATCCAGACGATCGCTCAGCCAGGGGTTGGTAGTAGTCTGCTCCCATGATCATGGTGTCTTCAATCACGCAGCCTGACTCGACTCGGGTTCGTACCCCCAAAACTGAATGAGTAATCGAACAATCCTTGAGGATGCATCCTTCAGCAATGATGGACTCCTTAATCTGGCAATCGAGCAACTTGGTTGGAGGCAGATAGCGGGGACGCGTGTAAATCGGAAAATCTTCATCATAGAAGCTAAAGGGCGGACGGGGTTGTTGAGTTAGCGCCATATTCGCTTCGTAGAATGCAGCGATCGTTCCGATATCTTCCCAGTAGCCATTGAATAAATACGCTTGAACGTTATGGTCCTTAGCTGAGGCGGGAATAATTTCTTTGCCAAAGTCTGTGCTCTCCGGAGATTCCTTTAGCAGTTTGATCAGAACGTCTCGATTGAAGACGTAGATTCCCATTGATGCAATGTAAGGACTTTGCCTGGACTCCTCCGGGGTCAGTCCCAAAATGGTGGTGTCCACTTGCATTGCTTTCAAGGCACTCCCTTTAGGTTTCTCGCTGAAATCCACGACACGTCCAGCGCTATCGATTTTCATTAAGCCAAAATCTGAGGCACGGCTATCGTCCATCGGCACAACGGAGATCGTGATATCCGCATTGGTGTCTCGATGCCGCTGGATGAACTCGCTGTAATTCATGCGATAGAGGTGGTCACCCGACAAAATCAGGTACTCATCCACATTCCATTCGTTGAGTAGCCAAAGATACTGTCGGACTGCATCTGCAGTTCCCTGGAACCAGTTTGGGTTCTCAGGGGTTTGTTGAGCCGCCAACACTTCGACAAACCCCTCGCTAAAACCAGAGAACGAATAAGCACGGGAAATATGGCGATTCAAAGACGCAGAGTTGAACTGAGTTAGGACGTAGATTTTATAGATTTCTGAGTTGATACAATTGCTAACTGGAATATCAATCAGGCGATATTTGCTGGCTAAAGGCACAGCCGGTTTAGCACGCAGTTTGGTGAGTGGGTAGAGCCGGGTTCCAGCCCCGCCGCCTAAAATAATAGCTAGTACACGTTTCACAAGACACCTCTTCTCTCCAGTCTCCTCCCCCTAGTGTGAGACGGTATGGTGTAGTTGGCAAGGTCTAAAAGACACAAGAATTGAGATCGGGGATCGGTTTGAGAGTCTGACGATGGAAAGGTTTTTGGGCAAGTGAATGATTTTGACGGTTTGTCGTCATCGAGCACTTGCGATCGCATATTTTGTGGAAATTGACCTGTTAAGTTCGCTGTCAGGATGGTTTATCATTCATTACCCGCAAACAAATTTTTGCAGCAGTCTGTAATTTTGGTTTGTCGGGTTGATTTTACTGAAAGGGAATGATGACCAGTAGGTTTCGGTATCGTTCACCCTGTTTCTCAAGTGAATTATGAGTTGTACAAACGTTTCTATGAAGCATCTACTACCGGTTGTGATTGGATTCTCTGGAGCGATCGCTGTTAACAGTGCAACCCTTGCAGACGAGATGAACGCGGCTGTACCAGCGGGTTATAACCAGAATAGACTCTATACCAGTGAAGCTCTCACCGCACCGTCAGTTTCGGTTGAACGAACAGACGATAGTCTCAGGCAAACCAACCGTTCACCTTACAATAAAATCAAGCTGAACGACGTCGCAAACTCTATTCAGGTGAAGCGACCTCAGTCGAGAAATACTGGTATTCCCAAGGATTTGATTCCGAAAGACTTGATCCGCACACCTTCCCGCTCCTCTAACTTGAACCCGATCGAGTTTTTTCAGGTTCCCCCCCTTGACCCCAGCGTTGGTATCAACATCGGTCGGAACTAGTAGGGTAATTTACAGGAAAGAAACGACCCAAGGAGGATGGGCAAAGTCTGCCTGCCCATCCTCATCACCTATCGGGAGAACATAACGATGGGCAAAGGGCGTCGCCCTTTGCCCATCCTACGGCTGATTCAAGCTGCACTAATCCTCAGCAAACACGTACCTGTAAAGCTCATTGGAGCTGGGTTCTGGGCTGTCCAGGGCAAACTGTACGGCATCGTCTACGATCGCCTGGATCTTCTGATCAATGGCGTTCAGATCCTCTGGCATGGCCAGATTTTGTTCGATCAGGTAGGCCGAAAACTTTTTGATTGGGTCGCGGGCAAACCACAGTTCTTTCTCTGCCTTAGAGCGTAGTTCATCGGGGTCTGCCAGTGAGTGTCCGCGGAAGCGGTAGGTCAGGCACTCAATCAAGGTGGGACCTTCGCCCGCCCGTGCTCGGGCGATCGCCTCTTGAGCAACCGTCCGCACCGCCAGCACATCCATCCCATCGACCTCAACCCCTGCCATCCCAAACACACTCGCTTTGCGGTAGATTTCCGGTTGCGCTGTGGATCGCTCATGGGCCATCCCGATCGCCCACTTATTATTCTCCACAACGAAAAGAATTGGCAGTTTCCAGAGCGCCGCCATATTCAGGCACTCAAAGAACTGTCCGTTGTTTGTCGTGCCATCGCCAAAGAAGGCCGCCGTCACCTGATCAGCCTGTTCATCCCCCATCACCTCCCGCCGGTACTTGGACTGGAAAGCGGCTCCGGTCGCCACCGGAATTCCTTCACCGATGAACGCATACCCGCCTAGTAAGCGGCGTTCTGCTGAGAACAGGTGCATCGACCCGCCCCGCCCTTTGCTGCAACCCGTCTGCTTACCAAATAGCTCTGCCATCACATGACGGGCCGGAACACCCACACTGAGGGCATGGACGTGATCCCGATAGGTGCTACACACGTAGTCTTCACCAGGACGCATTGCCTTGAGCACACCTGTTGAGACTGCTTCTTGTCCGTTGTAGAGGTGAACAAACCCAAACATCTTGCCACGATAGTACATCTCTGCACATTTATCTTCAAAGAAGCGCCCTAACACCATATCTTCATAGAGCAACGCCCCTTCCTCTTTAGTAATGCTGGCGTCTGCTGCGTGGAAAACCGGGACTGTTCTCTCTTGAACCATTGATTTACTTTGACCTTAGACTCTTCAACAAATCTTCCGAGAATTTATGTTGCTGACCGAAAGTTTTTGCTTATCCTGGGGGTAAACTTCCGATCTGAATTAACCAGGCGATCTGCTTAATTCAGGTTAATCAGGCAATCTTCACCTTGCGACCTCTTGACAGGGTGCCATGAGACGCTAACATAGCTTAACCTTACTTCTAACTGTTGGGGAAGTGTACCGTGCGTATTCCGCTTGACTACTACCGGATCTTGGGTTTGCCCATTCAAGCAACGAATGAGCAGTTGCGACAGGCGCACCGCGATCGCACCCTACAGTTGCCCCGACGCGAGTACTCCGATGCTGCGATCGCAGCCCGTAAACAGCTCCTCGATCAAGCCTATGATATCCTTTCCAACTTAGAGCGTCGGGAAAGCTACGATGCTAACTTTCTAGCCAAAACCTACGAAGCTCCCGGGTCTAGTTTCGCCTCATCTGACGATATTGACGAACTCACACTAACGTCTCCATCTGAGGAGTCCAGCCTGGTTGATCCCCACACCCCTATCATTGAGGTTGAAGACAACCAATTCATTGGCGCATTGTTAGTGCTACAGGAACTCGGTGAGTATGAATTGGTGCTCAAGCTAGGGCGAACCTTCTTAATCGGTGGCAATGGTAGCCTTAAGGATGGTCGATACGGAGATCCCAGCATTGCCTACTCGGACATTGTGTTGACGGTTGCCTTGGCTTGCTTAGAGCTGGGACGCGAACAATGGCAGCAGGGACAGTACGAGAATGCGGCTGAAGCTCTGGAAACCGGTCAGCAATTGCTTCTCCGCGAAGGGCTGTTTGCGGGAGTACGGGGCGAAATTCAGTCAGACCTGTATCGACTGCGCCCTTACCGAGTTTTAGAGTTACTGGCGTCTCCAGAGACCAATGTTGAAGACCGTCAATCCGGGATGGAGTTGCTTGAGGAGATGCTGCAGGAACGGGGCGGCATTGATGGCTCCGAAAATGATCAATCTGGGTTAACGATTGATGACTTTTGCGCTTCGTCCAGCAACTACGCGGCTATTTAACGGCTGAAGAGCAACAGTATCTGTTTGGGCAGGAGGCAAACCGTCCTTCTGCGGTAGCTACCTACCTGGCAGTTTATGCCTTTTTGGCAGGAGGGTTTACCGAGCGTCAACCTCAGTTCGTTTACCGAGCAAAGCAGTATTTGTCTCGCTTAAGTGGTCGTCAAGATGTGTATTTGGAGCAGGCGATTTGTGCCCTGTTGCTCGGGCAAACGGAGGAAGCCAGTCAGTCGGTAGACCACAGCCAGGAGCATGACTCGATCGCGTTTATCCGTCAGCACTCCCAAGGCTCACCCGATTTATTGCCCGGTTTATGCCTCTACACGGAACGCTGGTTCCAGGATGAAGTATTTCCCCATTTTCGAGATTTAGCGCAGCATCAAGCATCCCTTAAAGACTATTTTGCCGATCGCCAGGTGCAAGCGTATTTAGAAGAACTGCCGACAGAAGCAGAAGCACTTGAGGCAGAGCCGTCTGTGCCACTTCACTCCGTTGGACAAGTGGGTTCCTCTGCTCAAGCGGCTGTCCGTAGAGCCTCAGTCGGGGTTCGTGGCGATACAGAACATCTGAGATCGGTGGCGGCAAGTCGAGAGACCTATCCTGAACTGGAGGATGAAACGGATCGGGATGCTTTGATTGCCGTTGCGCGATCGCGGATTGCCTCACGATCAACGACGGACTCCCTCGGTTCAGAAAACCGCTTTTCGGGTGGGGTTTCGACCGCAGAGCGGATTGCTCAATCTGCAGATCCAGAAGATAGTTCGGTTTCTCGCTCTCCATTCCAACGACTCCGCTCAAGTGGAGAGCATCCAAAAGGTGGAGAAGGAGACGATTCAACGAAAATGCCTCCCCGTCGTATGGGCGATCGCCCCGCTCGCTCTCGTTCCTCTGGCCTACCCCGCTGGTTAGTGCCAGGTGTTGCATTGCTGGGTATTCTGATCCTTGCAGGTCTCGCTATATTGCGAATTAGAGAGTGGCAATCAGCTAGTCAGTTAGCCACTCAAACTGGCAAGGAGATGCTAGTAGAAATTAACCAACCCCTTGCTAACCTGCCTGCAAACTCTTTATCCTCAGCCAATTCCGCAACGCTTGACAAGGAGTCTGCCAAACAGTTGATCAATGCCTGGCTGACGGCAAAAGCGAAGGCATTGGGATCCAATCACGAAGTGGATGCATTGGATCAAATTCTGATGGATCCAAGTCTTTCTAAATGGCGGACTGATGCTGAGGATTTGAAGCGAAATAACGAATACAGAAGTTACAAGCACGAGGTTAAGATTGAGTCTGTTGAGTTGGTTTCATCCAACCCCAGCCAAGCAACTCTAGATCCAACTCAAGCAACCAGCCCAAGTCCTGATCCAGCTCAAACGGCGAATTCAACTTCCAATCCAACTCAAACAACCAGTCCAAACCCCGATACGACAGCAACTGCACAGTCTGGTTCGCCCCAATCAACGCCTGGTCAATCAGTGCCGGAGACTGAGGTAGTTAGCCCCAGTTCTGATCCGACCACAACTGTTCAGTCCGATTCGACTCAGCCAACTCTCACTTCATCTGCGCCCCAGCAAGCCAAGGTGATTGCTGAGGTTACTGAGACAACCGAGACTTATCGGGAGGGAAAACTAGATGGTTCGTCCCAAACCGAAAATTTGCGGGTTCAATATAACCTGGTTCGTAAAGAGGGTAGGTGGCGCATCCAAGACTGGCAGATTTTGTAAGGATGAAGCGATCGCGGCATTGTTCTGCGGTGATTTCCAGCGAACAAAATACCGAAATACCAAAATACCTGTAAGGGCAGGTTTAGCCGGGGTTAGACTGTTTCATCGGTAGATTAATTGCAAAACCTGCCCCTACAACAAGGTATCTTTGCATACTATCGTTTCGGAGATGGTAGAATTTCCCTGGAGCGCTAGGAGTTAGCCATATCATGCCGCTTACGCTGACCGCAGATCAGACCAAGGCTCAAAAAGGACTCCGCATCGGGCGGATTTTAGTTGTCGAAGATGAAGAATTAATTCGTGAAACGATCGCTCTAGCGCTATCTGAAGAAGGCTACGAAGTTGTTGCTGCAGAGGATGGTCGTACGGCTTTAGACCTGATTCACCAACTGGATGAGATGGGTGATCACCGAACAACCAAAGTATCCTCATTGGGAGTGAGACAATGCCCCGACCCAGGGTTCGACCTGATTGTTCTAGATTTAATGTTGCCTTATGTAAATGGGTTAGATCTGTGTCGCTTGGTTCGGCGTGAAGGTAATAATGTCCCCATTCTGATGTTAAGCGCAAAGGGGAGTGAGACCGATCGCGTTGTTGGTTTGGAGGTTGGTGCAGACGATTACCTGACAAAACCCTTTGGCATGAGAGAGTTGGTTGCCCGGTGTCGGGCATTGTTGCGCCGCCATTACCAGTTCCAGATTGAACCGGAGCAACCGCTACTGAAGTATGAAGAGATTACCCTCTATCCCCAAGAATGTCGGGTTTTGGTGCGGGGCGAAGAGGTGAACTTCTCACCCAAAGAATTCAAGATCTTGGAACTGTTCATGAGCTACCCACGTCGAGTGTGGTCTCGTGAGCAACTGCTAGAACGTATTTGGGGGCCCGATTTTATTGGCGATAGCAAAACGGTCGATGTTCACATTCGCTGGCTGCGCGAGAAGCTAGAGGTTGATCCCAGCAGTCCTGCTTATCTCGTCACCGTTCGAGGGTTTGGCTATCGATTCGGTTAGAGAAGCATCGTTGTGGTGAGATTTCATAATCTTTGCTCCGACACCTTCTACGCCAAACAACCAGACGATCGCGTAGGCTAAGGTTATAAACCTGACCAATGATTCAGAGCCTTCCCTATGGAAACTGCCATGTCCTCCTTAAGGGCTGATTACCCAACTCTTTATCAGACAGACTATCTGCAATGGATAGAAACCACTGTAAAAAAACTGCGGAGTAAGCACTACGCAGATGTGGATTGGGAAAATCTGATCGAAGAAGTTGAGGATATGGGAAGGAGTGAACGAAGAAGTCTGGATAGTAATCTGATTGTAGTCTTGCTTCACTTGCTTAAATGGCAATACCAACCTGAGTGGAGAAGTGGTAGTTGGGAGGGGAGTATTGTTGAGCATCGTAGGCGCATCAAGAAGACAATTAAAGAGTCCCCTAGTCTCAAGCCCTATCTTGAAAGTATTTTTGCTGAATCTTACACCGAAGCAGTCAAACAAGCAAAAGCTGAGACTGGTTTGCCATTCGAGACGTTTCCTAAACAGTGTCCTTACGATTTGGCAGCCGTAATGGATGATGAGTTTTTACCTGAGTGAAAGTTTAGCGAAATTATGGCCGTTTTGAGTCGTGGTAGGTTCAACCGAGTCGGGCTAGTTGCTTATGGATTGGTGGTTTCTACTGGGACTATTGATTGGTCTGGCTTTTCTGGGATTTTATTGGATTCGGCTAAATGTCAAACTGAAGCGACTGATCCAATATTTGAGACCCGATTTGCTGGTACTGCCGTTTTCGCCGACCTCGCGCCTGATGCGGGCGATCGCAGCCTATAAGCAATCGCAGTTTATGCTAGAGCAGGAACTGCAATCGTTGAAGCTTCTCTTTCAAGTTGCTCCGATTGGTTTCTTACAGGTGGATGAAGAGAATCAACTGATTTCCTGTAATTCAACAGTTTGCAACTGTTGGGGATCGAGCAGCATCTGGCAAAACCTCGCCTACTTTTGGAAGTTGTGCGCTCCTACGAGCTAGACGCATTGATTGAACAAACCCGGCAAGCTCAGGAACCCTGTCAAAGTGAATGGGTTTTCCATCCAACAGACTCGGATTTCGCCAAACTGTCACAGCAACAGCCCTGTCGGTTACGAGGATATGGATTTCCAATGCCAGCAGGATGTGTTGGGGTGTTTTTGGAAAGCCGAGAGGAGGTGGCGGTGTTGTCCCAACAGCGTGATCGCTGGATTTCCGACGTTGCCCACGAACTAAAAACCCCCCTGACTTCGATTCGGCTGGTCGCCGAAACCCTGCAAACCCGACTAGAGCCACCAACACGAGACTGGGTTGATCGTCTGATCGAGGAAACTATTCGTCTGAGTGGGTTGGTTCAAGATTTATTAGACCTTAACCAGCTCCAGGCACACTCAGCCGCTCACCTAACCCTGAAAACCATTGATTTGACTCGTTTGATCCAGTCTGCCTGGATAGGACTGGAACCGCTAGCACGTGAGCAGCAGATTCAGCTTGATTATGTCGGCCCGGAGTGTCTACTGGTGCAAGCAGACGAAGCCAGGCTGCATCGAGTTTTGCTAAATCTGCTGGACAATAGTATTAAGTACAGTCCTGCTCAACAATGCATTCGGATTCAGGTTAGTCTTGCTCCGGCAGAGGATGGGTTATCTAACCAACAAGTGCATCTGGAGGTGATTGATGCTGGACCGGGTTTTCCAGAAAGTGCTTTACCATACGTATTTGAGCGTTTCTACCGAGCAGATCCCTCTCGCACCCGCTACGGTTCTGGAGTGAAGTCGTCTCCGGTTGGCTTTGCTAATTCAACCCCTGATCTCGCCATCCAAAGTCCGACTAAACTCAAACGTCCCGGTGAATTACTCCAACTCAGTAGTGGCAGCGGTCTGGGATTGGCGATCGTGCGGCAAATTGTGGAAGCGCATCAGGGAACTGTGACAGCAAACAACCATCCAGAAACCGGCGGTGCATGGCTCCAGATTTTTCTGCCTTGGCGATCGCTAGAGCAGTCTGAGGAGTGAAGGAGGTGTCAGGTGTTAGAGAAGCTATCTAGAACTTCAAACGAAGCAATCTACAGCCCGCCGGCATGCATCTGTTAGCTTTATAAAGCTGGGGTGCGCTCCAGTTCTACTCGATCCCAATGTCCTAAATTTGCTGCTGCTTCATAGGTGCTTTGGAGAAAGGCAAGGAGTACTGCATCTGGATCGTCAGCCTGTCTCACTGCTTCATAGGGTAGGATAAACTCTTGCATCTCTGAGCTATAGAATGCCTCCTTGGGCAGGACAGGGTAATCTTGGAACCCTTCTGGGGTAGGGTAAGCGTAAGCGTAAAAAACAGGCTCTACGACTGAGCCACCACCTGGCCAAAAGCCGCAACTGCTGACCTCATGGGAATAGGCTTCTCGTGTCACCCAGTCTGCCATATTTGGAACTCCCCCCGGATGGTCTGGCGCACGACGACCAGAAAAACGGGTCACAGCAAGGTCAAAGCTGCCCCAGAAAAAATGTACCGGGCTGGATTTACCAACAAACCGTGAACGGAACACGGTCATGACTCGGTCTGTTTGCACAAGAATCCGCCAGAATCGCTGTGCATACTCTGGATCATAGGCTGTATGTTTATAATCCTGGTCGAAGAGGAGCGGTTCTGCCACTTCTTGCGGCATTGTCCAAATTTGGACTTTGATCCCTATCTCGCTCAGTGTACCCATCACATGCTGATAAAAATCTGCAACGGAGCGCGGAGCCAATGCAATTTTTTGGTAATGCCGTCGCTGGTTTCAATTTGTAATTGATGATCGAGGAAATCAAAGCTAATCTGAAAGTTTTGGGTTTCGTAAGGGATGGAAGAAGTTGTCAGTCCACGTGGCGTGACATAGAGGGTAGACTGCCACCAGTGGTTAAGTTTGGGAGCCAGTGCCAGCCGAATTTTACCGACGATCTGTGTCCACATATGGAGCGTTGAATACGTATCCTGCCATGCTGCCAGCGACAAACTGGGCCAAATGCTGTTGGTCGGTGTACTCTGAACAGAAGCTGCCATAAAAAACCTCCATTTGAGGGAAGACATTGGAAGAGAGCTAAATGGAATCAGAATTGCTTCAATAGTCCTTTCCCTGCTCATGCACAAAACACCACAACCACTGTTCTCCCAATTCAGCCGAGCTGATCACGGAATCACGGAATGCCCCGTTGCTTCATAATGACGGCGAGCATGTTGCTGCTCAGAAGAATCACAACACAGCATCTTCCCACAGGTTTGGCAAATGCGTAGGTGTACCCAGCGACTATTAATCCGAGTGCACTCTTCACAGCGAAACATTGGATAGTTTGCTTTAGAAATCAGGGTTTGGGCAGTCAGATCGTTAAGATGTTGGCAACTCATGTGGTTTTGAATTGATGGACAATAGCCGATTGTTTATCAACCCAACTTATCTTACAGTCGCCTACTAACAATCCCAATCAATTTGCTCGTAACGGATTGGATCTATTCCTAAAGACAGAGTTTTGGGCTATCCGGTATGAATGCCAATGCAAAAGAATCCAGGCGTAGTCAGGTTGCCTGTCAAGCCGCTCAGCAAAGCGTTCCCCAACAGGTCAATGCGCTGATTTGGCGATCGCTACTCGAAAAAACAGACGGGTTATTTTGCTTGCAGCCCGTCGTGATGGAATACGTTACGGAACGATTGATTCAACAGGTTTGCACAGAGTTTGCAACTCGACAGTTATATATTTGGCAAAGCCATTCGTTGATGCGAGTGCAGTCAAAAGATCATATCCGAGAGATGCAACTACGATTCATGATGCAGTTAGTGATGGAGTGGGTTTTATCGTCTTACAGCAATGGGTTCAGAGGTCGAGGAGAGAGCAAAGCTGCTACTAACACAGCAGAAACAACAATCGGGCTATGCGGCAGGGAATTTGATTAATCTTTTGGTGCAGCTCAAGGTGGATTTGCGCAGTTCCGACTTTTCTGAATTTGTCGTGCCGCAAGCGGAGTTGCGACAGGTTAAACCACGTTCAGCTCGGAATCTGTAGCGTTCCCGTAAGAAAAACTCCAGGTCTGGACGTGGACAAGGTTTAACTTGGTCTAGTTCCCGGCGTTGACCGGGGATTTCTATTCAGGGCGTCACATTGTCCTAAAAATGTAACGGATTGCAACGTATAATTGAGGGTATATCCAATTTTGAAGAAATTCTAAAGAAACGACATGCGCGTTGCGATCGCTGGAGGCGGATTAGCAGGTCTGGCCTGTGCTAAGTATTTGATTGATGCAGGGCATACGCCGATTCTATTAGAGAGCCGTGATGTGTTGGGGGGACTGGTAGCCGCCTGGAAGGATGAAGATGGCGACTGGTATGAAACTGGGCTGCACGCTTTCTTTGGAGCCTATCCCAATATGCTGCAACTGCTGGAGGAGCTGGGAATTCGCGATCGCCTACAGTGGAAAAAGCATCAGCTTATTTTCAACCAGCCAGATAAACCTGGAACGCTCTCCTATTTCAACGTTCCAGACATTCCCGCTCCGCTCAACGTGATCGTGTCGATTCTGTGTAACAACGACATGCTGACCTGGGAGCAAAAGATCCGGTTTGCGATCGGGTTGCTGCCAGCCGTCATTCGGGGACAAACCTATGTCGAGGAGATGGATCAGTACACCATGCTGGAGTGGCTGAAACGGCAGGGGGTGGATGAGCGAGTCAGTACCGATGTCTTCATTGCGGCCTCGAAAGCGCTGACGTTCATCAACCCCGACCAGGTTTCTGCCACGATTCTGCTCACCGCCCTGAATCGTTTCCTGCAAGAGCGTTATGGGTCTAAGATTGCCTTTCTGGATGGCTCACCAACGGAGCGCCTTTGCCAGCCGATTGCAGACTACATCACCCAGGGGGGTGGCGAAATTCACCTGAATGCCCCCCTGAAACAGATTGAGCTGAACGACGATGATACGGTGCAGCAGTTTGTGATTCGTGGCTTGAATGGTCAGCCTGACGGGAGTGTGATGGCCGATGCTTACGTTTCGGCGATGTCTGTGGATGTGATCAAGGTGCTGCTGCCAGATGCCTGGAAGCAACTGGAATTCTTTCAGAAACTGGATGGTTTGGAAGGGGTTCCGGTGATTAACCTGCACCTGTGGTTCGATCGCAAGCTCACTGATATTGATCAACTCCTCTTCTCTCGCTCTGATCTGCTCAGTGTCTACGCTGACATGAGTAACACCTGTAAAGAGTACGCCAACCGCGATCGCTCCATGTTAGAACTGGTGTTGGCTCCAGCAAAAGATTGGATTGACAAGTCTGACCAGGACATTATTGCAGCAACAATGGAAGAACTAAAAAAGCTGTTTCCACAGCACCTTTGCAGTGAAAATCCTGCCAAGCTACTCAAGTATAAAGTGGTGAAAACGCCACGCTCTGTCTACACCGCCATACCAGGTCGGCAAGCCCATCGCCCACCGCAAAAACGCCGATCGCCAACTTCTACCTTACAGGGAGTTACACCATGCAACGCTACCTGGGCAGTATGGAAGGTGCCGTACTTTCTGGTAAGCTGGCAGCGCAGGCAATTGTGAGCACTCTGCTGTCAGCAGACTCCTCTACCGTTGTCAGTTCCTCTGAGAAATCCCTCATGAAGGTCTAACCTATACGGAATACCCGATAGGATTTGGTTTGGCAATCAATTGATGATTTGCCCCGTACAAACCAGACGGTAGTGGATGACTGATGCGATGGTGCAAACCTGTAATCTCTATTTAGAGGGTTTCCCTCTGATGACCAAAACCGTTTCTGCCTGCAATATTTGTCAAGCGTTCCTGGGACATGCTGAAACTGCCTGACCACTCTCGCGTCAAATCGCTGGCATCCGTCGAGGATTCCTATGAGATCTGTCGTCAAATTACGGCAAAACACTCCAAAACCTTCTATCTTGGCACCCTGTTGATGCCAGAAGAAAAACGACGAGCGATCTGGGCCATTTATGTCTGGTGTCGCCGCACTGATGAACTCGTCGATGGTCCGGGTGCTGGCTTCACCACGGATGAAACGTTGGATGAGTGGGAACAGCAGCTCGACTCGGTCTTTGCTGGAACCCCCGTGGAAGACCCCGATGTGGCATTGGTGGACACCATTCAGCGATTTTCATTGGAGATTCAACCGTATCGAGACATGATCGCTGGACAGCGGATGGACTTGTACCGCTCTCGCTATGAAACCTTCGAGGAACTGCAGCTTTACTGCTACCGAGTCGCCGGTACGGTTGGCTTGATGACGACACCAGTGATGGGCGTTGATACCACCCCCCGAACGGCTCCCTGGGATCGGACGGTACAGGCTGATCCAACCGAGCAAGCGATCGCTCTTGGGATCGCCAACCAGCTCACCAACATTCTCCGGGATGTGGGTGAAGACGCCCGTCGGGGACGCATTTACATTCCCCTGGAAGATCTGGAACGCTTCAGCTACACCGAGGACGATCTGATTGCTGGGATTGTGGATGAACGCTGGCGCAAGCTGATGCGATTCCAGATCCAGCGGGCCCGTAATTTTTACGCCTCTGCCGAATCAGGGATCAGCGCCCTGAGCGCTGACGCTCGCTTCCCAGTCTGGGCCGCCCTGATGCTCTATCGCGGCATTTTGGATGTGATTGAGCGCAACCGCTATGATGTGTTCCGCAAGCGAGCCTATGTTCCGGGACCGCAAAAGCTCACCTATTTGCCGATCGCCCGCCTACGGGCAGCCGTGCTGTGATCTACAGGAACTCAAAATACTTCAGTCCCTCTAAAATGCCGTCCGCACAATGGGACTGAGCCAGATAGCGATTCGGATTCGGGTTTGCGTAGTGCCAATCGAGCAGTTCGGGCATAGCGTTGCCAACGATAATGCCGCGTTCGCTGCCATTTTCAAACATCGAGAGATCGTTGCCAGAATCCCCACAAGCGACCGTCTGAGTCGGTTCGATCCCCAAGTGTTCCCGTAGAAAAGTCATCGCCATGCCCTTGTTGGCGTGGCGTGGTAGAACGTCAAGGTCTTTGCCGCCGCTGTAGATGATTTGAACGTCCAGTCCGCGATCGCGCAACAGCGTCTCTAACTGCGGGATAACCGCCGCCGCCGCCTCTTCCGTCAGGTAATAGCTGACCTTAAACGGGCGCTGTTCAGTTTCAGGTTGGGGCGTCAGATCCGCAAAGTGAGACGTACTGGCCACCACCAGATCGCGATCCCAGTTTTTGGAGAGCGTTTTTGACCAATCGGAACTGGGAATGTCACTCGTCGCATTGTAAATCTCGGTGCCAACGGCAGTAATCAGGTAATCCGGCTCCAAAAGCGACTTTTCGCTGGTGAGACGGCGATAGCTAGTCCGCGATCGCCCCGTTGAATAGACAATTTTCGTCCCGTGTTGCTGACGATGATCGCCCAGTTGACGGTTCAACTCCGCCATTGCGCGATCGTCGCCCACTAAGGTGTTATCCAGGTCAGTGACAAATAGGAATGAAATCATGGGGAAGGTGAGGGGGTGAGGCAAAATTGCCACTGGTTATTTGTGATTCGTGAATAGCCAATGACACGATGTGCGACGTTCAATCAATCCTTGTGGGGTGGACATCTTGTCCGCCCAATTTGAGCAGGCAAGATGCCCACTCCACAAGAAATCAATACTTTTCATGTAAATATAAGCGCACATCGCGTCAATGACCAATGACCAATGACCAATGACGCAATACCAGACAATGATAGGTATTGTCGTTAAAGAGGGGGTTAACCTCCAGAGCATGAATCTTTTTCGCAAATCCAGGTTAACTGGCTGGTTACCCCAATTGAACTATCAAGTCTGGATCCTGGCAACTGGACGGCTTTTGTCGCAGATGGGGTCAGGATTTACCCTGTTCTATGCACCCATCTTTTTTGTGAATCAGGTGGGGCTGTCGGCGACGGCGGTGGGTATGGGTTTGGGTAGCCAATCGATTCTGGGGATGGTGGGTCGGGTAATGGGGGGATCGCTGTCGGATGGCCGGTTTGGACGTCAGCGAACGCTGTTGGTGTCGGCGGTGGTGTCGGCGATCGCCTGTTTCATTCTTGCGGTTGCCACCAACTTCTCCGTGTTTGTGATTGGCAATCTACTGCTGGGGTTTGGGACTGGGCTGTACTGGCCGTCGGCTGAAGCAATGGTGGCTGACCTTTCAACTCCAGCACAACGCAGTGAAGCGTTTGCTCTGAATCGACTCTGCGATAGTTTAGGCTGGGACTGGGGGTTGTCTTGGGGGGGTTGCTGATTGGGGCAACGGGAGCCTATCGATCGCTGTTTGTGATTGATGGCATCTCGTTTCTGGTGCTGTTTGCGGTGGTGTACTGGGCGATTACCGAGGTTTATCAAACCATTGGGGAGCATTCAGCGCTGAAAGGCTGGGAAGCGGCACTGCGCGATCGCCGCTTGCTCACCTATTGCGTTGTGAATGTGCTGTTCACTACCTACATCGTGCAAATCAGCAGCACCATACCGCTCTACTTTACCAACTTCGTCCCTGCGCCCTCCGCTGGAAAAGGCTTCAATCCGGTGACGATTAGCACCCTCTTCACCTGGCATTTGGTTGCCTCCGTGGTGTGTCAACTTCCCGCTGCCCGTATGCTCAATCGCTTCAGCCGTCCCCGTGCATTGATGCTGTCAGCCGTGCTGTGGGGCACAGGCTTTGTATCCGTTTGGCTGACTGGCGTTGCACCCGCAGGGCACCTCTTCTGGGCCGTTTTGGCCCTGGGGATTTTGGCGCTGGCAACCGTCACCTATCTTCCGTCTGCCTCTGCGATCGTGGTTGACCTGGCACCAGAATCCCTGCGTGGGGTGTATTTGGCGGTGAATTCTCAGTGTTGGGCGATCGGTTACTTCATCGGCCCACTGCTGGGGGGTTGGGCAATGGATCAACCCAATGGTGTTACCCACAGCTTCTGGTTGGGTCTGGCGTTCAGCATTGCGATCGCCCTGGTTATCTTGCATCAGCTCCAGCAACGGATCAAAAAAAGTAGCCTCCCAACGGAAGGCTACTGAACAACCTCTACTTTTGATGTTTCAAACCTGGCTTAAAGCCATTACCTGACTAGCAGGGCAGGGAATAGGGATACAGGTGGCTGAGGGCAACCCAGGTCTTCTCCCCGATGATGCCATCAACGAGCAGACCGGGATAGCGGGATTGAAACAGCTTCACAGCCGCTTCTAATTTCGCACCAAAGTCTCCATCCACGGCACCCAGGTTGTATCCGTGGATGTTCAAGAGGGACTGGACGCGCTTCACCAAATCACCGCGACTGCCGCGACGCAGCACCGGTAATGTTTGGTTCTTGCGGGTCATTAAGACGGCCCAGGTCTTGGAACCAGCAATCCCATCAACCGTTAGGAAAAACCGCTCTTGAACTTCTTTAACCGCACCTTGAGTAATGGCACCAAAGATCCCATCGATCGCAACCCGGTCTTCCTCGTAACCAAAGCTGCCAAACAGTTTGACAATTAGGGTTTGTAACTCTTTTACAGCAGCTCCTTGAGAACCAAGTTGCAGCACGGGCTTGTTGATTTGAACAGTCGAAGTCATGGTAGATACTCCTTAATGAATTGGTAGGTGAACTGCGAATTCAATTCAATCTTTGCTTTATTTCCTAATAGGAACTGCGTCCTTTAGTGCGGTTGAATTTGTTCGCTTGATTAAAGCTTCATGTCCAGTTCTGGCGATTTCGGATTGATTTAGACACCCATTTGAGTGATTCTTTTTCCCGTGCAGCAAGGTTTCTAAAGATCGCCCAAATGTGTGAGCGATCGCATCTGGAAATTAAAAAACAAATTTGTTGGTTTCTTTAGGCATTCATAAATGTCTGATTAGGGAACGCATCTACTACACTTTTTCACAACCAATTGATCTGATTAATTGGTTTGCAATTAATACCTCTCGGTTAGAGGATGTTTTAAAAGTCCTACTGTTTGTAGCGAAGCGTGAAAGATCCCCCTAAATCCCCCTTATTAAGGGGGACGTTGAGCCAAGTTCCCCCCTTGATAAGGGGGGAACTTCTACCCAGCCTTGGTTTGAAGCCCCCTTATCAAGGGGGTTGGGGGATCTCTAGACTGAACAACACTACCGAGATGT
>JAAUSG010000297.1 GCA_012034055.1 Leptolyngbyaceae cyanobacterium RU_5_1
CCGCTAGTAACACCAGAATTGGGATCGATCGGAAAGCACTGGTGATATCGAAAATGACCTGTTCACCAGGTACGACCACATCAACAACCGCATCAAAAATCTGCCAGATCTCCGACTCAGTTCGACCCGAGGGAATATCTTTTGCTTGAACCCGATCGCCCAGTTGTTGCTGAAATGCATCCCAGTTCTTTTCTCTGGCTTCCTTCGTTAGCAGTACTGTGACGCGATCGACTTGAAATAATTTACAGAGGGCTTCTGCCACAAATCGAGTTTCTACTTGCTGCTCTTGCCAGGTGTAACGAGCAACCGAGTAATTTGAAGTTCCTAACACGGTCAACAAATGCGTCATTAGTGTTCACCTTTCAGGACTGATTGATGATTGAAAAAATCACATTCTCTCTATCCCTAGTTACTGGGATTCAGGGGCAATCCTTCATCGTCTACCAGCTTGGGCAAAGATAGTCGCTTGCCGCTTGTTTTTTCATTTGCTACAAACCACTCAAACCCTTCCCCTTTGGGATTAGGCTGAGCTTGAACTCTGGGGTAGTGAATCGGTTTACCATCTTCAAACCCTTTAGCGCAGCGCAAAAAGGCGGCAATGAATGGCACTTGCTGAAATGGTGCGTTATAAGCTTGCTCAACTGCTTGCTGAAAGCTTTCTACAAGAATTTCCAAGGGTTCTATTGATTGCGTTTCTGGCTTCTCACTCGGGGTCAGTGATGCATAGAAAGTTTTCCAATCGGTTCCAGTCCGCAGATCCATTGAATCAATTTCTAGTCGAACACTACCAAAACCCAGAGGCTTACCTCCACCTAGCCGATGATGTTGTCCTTCATCCAGGTGTAAAAGCCAGAGCAATGCGCCCAGTTCCACGGAACTCAGATTCGTGACATCAATCTCAAATTTGAATACTACATTTTCCTTCACCCATGCCTGGATCGAGCGATTCTGGCTATCACGATTGCTTCCTTCGTCTGTCAAACGGCGATACTCTTGATACCGACCGTTCATTTGAGTTAATTCCGGCAATGAAGTATCCCAATAATCCTTCGGTAAACGATCGTGATGAGGATACACTTTACGTCCGCGTAACCCGTGCTTCTGAGATGCTTCGTGGTTCTGAGATGCTTGATAGGTTTGCTCTTTGGCAAATCCTCTCTGATCTCCGGTCGAGGGATTCCGATAGGCAAGCCCTTGTTGATTCCGTGCTGCATAAAACCTTGCCTGTTGCTCTTTTGGTTGTCCCAAAATTGCTAAGGGTAAGCCCTCCTCACCAAGTGGATGAATGACATCTTCTGGCTTTGAACAATCACAAACAACACCGTGAATTCGCAAATTGCCCTTGTAAGCTGTTTCCTTAGGCTTTTCTCCATCTGGCTTTCCAGGTTTCTGTCTAACCCAACCAAAGACGCGATCGGCCGGCGATAATTCTGATAAATTCTCAGCCGGATGGAGCGACTCTGGCAGCAAATCAGCCGGACTGGATTCATACAGTCGCCGCGATAGCATCACAGGTATCAACGCTTTTACCAGCCCCGGCGGCAATTCGGCAGGTATTGTCCCACTAAGCTCCTGACTGAGGTCAACATAGCAAAGGGTTTCTGGCTTCAACGCTTTCAGATTAGGCTGATAGATATGGTTTGACCAGGCTGTGTCCCCAGTGTTGTCTCCCATGTAATCCTGAGGCTGCCGTATTCTAGGATCACGATCGTCAGTTCTCTTGAAGTTTGCAATTCGCGGATCGCGTTCATGTTCCTTCTGATAATTTGCAATCAGCTCTTCCCAAAGGGCTTTGATTTGTTCATCAATTGGGATAAATGGATCATCCTCACTTTCAATGAACACCCGTTCGTATCGTTTGCCACTCATATTGGCCCCAGTAATACAAACCCAGCCCTTGTGCCACTCACCATTGCCCGGTTTCTCTGAGTTTTCCTCCCGTCTCGCAATCCGAGTCACAACACTTTTAGGCAAATTGATTGAGCCATTGCGTTTGGGTTTCAATCCAATTTTCAAATTCCTTTGTTGTAAATCTGACAGCTCATGTTCCCACTCATGCCGAGGATTGAGTCGAACCCAGACCGAATCGCCATGCTGAGGGCAGTCCTTACTGTCAGCATAGGTCAATGCCAGATCCTTCAATCCTTTATCCAGTTCACGCGGTTCAAATCGATTTTTATAGGTTTTGTACCGAGGTAATTTACCTGCTTTGTCGAATAGATCAGGTGCCCGCAAAATCCTCAGTTGGAGTTCACCGTTTCGCTGTTCTACTCGTGCCGGATAAATGGTTTGGTTAGCCTGTCCCTCCGCAGCCATCCGATAGGCCAGCCGATCGCCATGTTTACTGAACACCGATAGTCGAGAATTGGTAATCGCTTCGTAAGCCGATCGCAGCATTCCCTTAATAGAAGTAGCTGGCAAATAGGGTTTACCGTCACTCCCAATTCGTAGGGGATAGGTTTTATGCTCTTTGCCTCTCTCACCCTTTTCTTTTAGCCCAGCAGCATCCGGGATCAGTAGGGGTGTTTTTGTGGTCAGTGTCACTGCAATTCTGCCGCTCCAGCGATCGGCATGATACTTGCCGTGAGAACTGGGAAGCGCATCGTCTAGATCGGGGTGCTGACCCTCGCGGGGTAATGCCGGAATAAAATTGTAAGGGTTATGAAAATCGCTCATGATTTGCTGACCTCCAAACCTAAAAGTCGTTCCTCAACTACTGCCACATTGCCAAAGCAATCAACTTCCGCCAGATATTCGATCGCTTGCAAATAAACCGTTTGTCCTGCCTTGAGTTGCCCTACTGGAACCCTAAGCTGACCAATACGAGCCTCTGATAGAATGCTCCATGTATCAGACTCGATCGCGGGTTCATGTCCTTTACCCCACAATAAATAGCGTTGTGGAATCGTGCGGACTGCTGACAAGGGCGACTTAGTAGGTCGATCTAAAACGGATTGCTCAAACTCAGGTAATGTCTCATCCTCCGAAAGCAAGACAGCCCGTCCCAAGCCTGCCGTTTCATTCAGCCAGCGCAACTCTGCCTTTGAATTGAATACTCGTGCCTCAAAAACCGGATCAAAATCCACAGCTTGCTCTTCCGCATCCAGCAAAGTTCCATTTTGGTATCTAGCAAACTGACAGCTTCTGGGGGTATAAAGCAGCGCAACTGCGTTCTCAAGCAGTGCTACAGAGCATTCAGCGTTCAGTGCATCTGCAAGCGTAATTAACTGACTCGACGTTCGCCACTGTAAGGTAGTCATGCTTTATCTCCATCGTTGCCATTTGCATTCAGCCAGTTCTGCCAATCTTGATTGAGACTAGTTAGCCAATTACCCTGAAGCCTGGAGAAATCACCATCAGGAATCTCGATCACTCCATTTTCGATCTGCAATTCTGCCAAAATAGACCCAGTGAGTTTGATGTGGCTAACTCGAATCGTTCCCATGCCGCGATTAACCGCAAATCCTAGTGGAATTCGCTTGCTGGACAAATCCCGCAACAGCAGCAACAGCAACATTAGCAGAGGTCGCTGTAGCGAAATGGCTAGCTGTCCTAACTCCAGGATGAGCTGAATCGGATGCCATGCCATATTCATTGGCTCTAAAACGCTATACAGCGCACCGTCTGATGCACCGCCTGTCCACCGATCGATGGCTACATGATGCGCCGCCTGAGTATGTTCTAAACCCGCTTGCTGGAGTGCCTTTTGCAAGTCATCAGAGGTGGTTGCAGCCATCACCTGATCCCAGGCTTGTGACTCTATCGGGTTCTTAGCATAGCAATCCTTTACAAACAAGCGTCCTATTTGTCTGGATGGCTCCACCTTTGCTGCATTCGATGGCTCTATACCACTGTTCTGAGTTTTGCCATTTGCCTGCCGCTCTACTTTCTTGGCAGCTCTACCAAACAACTCAGTCACCAGAGGCAGTTGCACCTGTTGATCGAAGGATTGATTGAGATTGTCTTGATCGGCTCGAACAGTGCGGATAATCCGCTCGGCTTGGGAACGTAATGCTCCTTTAATCGAGCTTCCAGGTAATACCAGCCTTAAGCGGTCATTCACTGTGCTAACCAAAGGCAATATATCCACTGCAATTCCAGCCGCTTCTGCTTTCACCATGACTGGATCGATTGGTTGCCAATCAATCTGAATCTGCAATTGAGTCGAGAGGACCGGTTGCTCGGTTGTGGGTAACGCCATTGATTCCCACTGTCCTTGCAGCACTTGCAGCATTTTGGTTCGATCGGCAAACGTTTGCTTCTGCACCTGCACGTTGGTTAGTTTCACACAGCCCAACCCCCGTGTTTTTGCAGCCCCTAGCCGAATTTCTCCCTGCTCAAGCGCCTGAATCAGCTTGGCGAGGGCGATTTGTGAGGTTTCAGACTGCTGACTTTGCTGCTCTAGCGTTAAGTGAAATGCAATCATACTGCCTTTGGGCAGAATGGCGCGATCGTATTTCATGTGCTCAGCTGTTGCTCCCCAGGCGCGATCAATCGCAACC
The DNA here is from genome assembly GCA_012034055.1 of Leptolyngbyaceae cyanobacterium RU_5_1. GTDB lineage: Bacteria > Cyanobacteriota > Cyanobacteriia > Leptolyngbyales > Leptolyngbyaceae > JAAUSG01. Next base: position 4,503 of record JAAUSG010000297.1, read on the forward strand.
CCATCCCGTCGTTCAGGTTGCCCACCGGTCACGACTGCATCTTTGATGAGGATAAAACTGGCATGTCCCGTTTGAGTGACTGGTTTGTTCGAGTCTCGTTCAGGTTGAAACCCCCATAATGTTCTGATCAATCCTGCATCAATGCCGTCGATCGCTGCCATGCCTGCTCGCAGTACTCCTGCCAAACTAGTACCAGGAATGTAGTATTGCCCCTGTCCATTGACCGCCAGACTGAGATCAACTTCAACGGATTGCTCCAACCCACCGACATGTAACGGACTTTCAGCCACCAGAGTTCCGCAGACCTGAATCCGAGAGTTAATTGGACGCGCCATGGATGATCTCCTCTTCAGTTGGATTGGATGAATCACGGGATTCTAAACTGCGTTTATGGGCCCGAATACAGGCATCGATTAGTGTGGTCACCGCCTCTGCCCAAAGCTCTTTTTTTAACTCTGATTCTGCATTCCTGGTAATACAAAGCTCGGTAACCGGTAATGCCAATTCCTGCCAGATCGCGTTGCCTTTAGCCAAAGATTCCTCAGGGGTGACAAGCCGACGAATGGCTTGGAGACTCTCATCCGTCCATTTCTCTCTGCGATTATCAGTATTGCCCAAATGAGCTAGCCAACTCATTACATCATCAATACTGCGAAGCGTCGATCGCAATGCGCCTAACTGGTTCATGGTTGGACGATCGGGTTGCCACTGGAAAAGGCCAGATCGTCTTTGGGGATCACCTGCAATTTGCAAAGCCGATCGCCGAATCGCTTCCCGCCAAGCAGCACGTTCAATAATCCGGGCATAGGGATAATCCTTATTGGCATCCAATAGCTTTGGCTTTTCTGCTTTGACTTCTGACTGCACAGCAGAGCGATGCTCTGAATTTAAACAAGAGGGGGTCTTTTCCGCCAGCAGCAGGGAATTAAAACACAACTGCCCATATCCTTCCGCTCGTCGTTCACCTATCCCTTGAATTTCCAGACGCGATAGAATCTCCTGATCAATTTCGCCTTTTTTGCCTAGTTGAACTTCAAATACAATACAACTCCCAGCCGACAGTCCTGCCAACGAGGGTCGAGGCAACTGCCATCGCACCTGCCAGGAATCACTCCGACGTTGACGCACCAGAAAATGTAGCAAACTCTCTGGTCGCTTTCGCACAGTGAGTGTAACATTCAGGTGTTTTCCAATTCTTGTTTGAGGGCTGCGATCGAAGCAGTAGGGCGCAGGCGATCGTCTCGTAATAGTAAATCTGAGAG
>JAAUSG010000057.1 GCA_012034055.1 Leptolyngbyaceae cyanobacterium RU_5_1
ACTCCCGATCTACGGCAGCGTACCGGAGACTCATCCCAAAGTGCAGGAACTGCGTGAGTTAAGCCAATGGTCGGAAGGGGCAAGTGTGGTCGAGTCCAGAGATGCACGGTCAAATTTCCGGTCTGTTCCAGATGTGTGGTTAACCTTTTGTAGGAACGTTATATATAACGTTCCTACAGACGAAAACAACTTTTTTGGAACACGACCCAGGAGTTGATCAAGCAATTCGGGTTGAAAGGTCATAGTACTTATGTCTCTGGTTCAGTAGTTCATTAGATCTCAACTTCTGACCTTTGACACAATTTAATTTACAGTCCCCAATCAGTCTCCTAAACTAGTGGGATAGCCTCATAGCCATGCTCTTTGGCGATCGCAATAATCTGAGTGTCGCTGACCTGAGACTCGTCATACTCAACCTCCATCTGCTGCTTACGGTAGCTGGCAGTAATCCGAATCACACCGGGCAACTCATCTTCAATTCCCTCCAGGCGGATTACACACGCCGTGCAGTGCATCGAAGGGACTTGAAACGTCTTCTTAGCCATCGGTCTTTGTTCTACTCAAATTGAATCGAGCCGCGATACATTCCCATTGAGCAAGCAAATGGCAGCGTTCCAGCTTTCTGGGGGGGGAGATCGATCACAGTTGTGCCGGTTTGGGGCAACACTCGTTCGATTCCCAGCGATGGCAGCGCAAATGCAAGGGCACAACCGTAGGTGTCATTCGTCACCAAGATAAGTTTGACGGGACGACCTGCCCTGGCTCGGCTCACCTCTGGCACATAGCCCTGATCCTTCACCGTAATCGTGATCTGGTTGTCCGGATTTGCTGGGCTGATGTTAGGGTCTGCCTGCTGGTTTTTGGCTTGCAGAGCAGACTTAACCCTCTGCTGCAAACTGGCGAAGGACACCGGTGAGCCACTTAAGGAAAGCCCATTGTCGATTGCCACTAGACCGAGTAACAGCAGCACCATCGCCACAGCTTTCAGGAAATAAGATTCCAAACGTTTGCCAACACTTGTGGCTAAATAGGCCAGCGTAAAGAAAACTGGACTGGTGCCCAAAGTGAACGCGGCCATAATCGCGGCTGCTTGCAAGGGGTTGCCCGTCCCGATCGCCAGTGCCATGATTGCCTGCGTCACCCCACAGGGAATCAGCACGGTGAGTGCCCCCAGAAACAGGGGCGTCACAATCGTTTGTGTATTCTTTTTTGCCGTTTTGCGAATGTAGTGGGTTAGAAATGCCGGGGGTTGCAGAGCAAAGAAGCGAAATATGGGATGGACATGGAACATCCGCAAGGCTGTGCCCACCATAAAATCCCGATCGCGATTTGGAGCATCCCGCGGGTGATCGGCGTAAGCTGGAGCATCGAACCCAGCCAGCCCAGCAGCAGCCCCAACAGCGTGTAGGCAACAAGTTTAGCTGCCAGAAATAGTGCGATCGGCACGGTAAGGCGCTGTCTGGCTGGGGGGCGAGCTGGCAGATCATTGTCACGTTCTTTCTGGGTGGATGCCTGCTGAACGTCTTGTTCGGCTTGGTAGGCAATAGAACTCGCCAACAGTCCACCTTGAACCGCTAAACAACTCAATCCTCCGGTGGTTAAACCCGTCAGAAAGACAACGTCAAGATTAGCCATACAGATGCTCCGGAGTCGAAAAACTTCTTGCTGTAAATTTTCCAGTGACGTAGGGGCGGGTTTTGCCAAAGGTCTCGCTAGGATCCCCAGATTGTCTACCAAACCCGCCCCTACAGATGCCATCCATCACCAAAAAATTTACTGATCGAGAGACTTAGGAGTGCGATCGCGATTCAGAAACCACCAGAGTTCTAGCCCAATCAGTGCGATGCCACCGACCGTGACACCAACTTTGAGCGCCAAAGGTTGCTCAATCGGGTGCCATGGGCTGCTTGAGGGTTGAGTATGAGTTGACATTTCGGCTACTGCTGGTGTTTCCAGAGCACCAATCAGCATCAGCATAACCCCCAGTCCAGTCAGACGGTTAGCGATCGCGGTTCTGTGAATCATCATCAAGCATCCTCATCTAGTGGGCGGCGGATGAGCGAAAATTACGCAAGCGCAGGGCGTTGGTCACCACCGAGACAGAGCTACATGCCATTGCGCCTCCGGCAATCATGGGATTGAGCAGCCAGCCAAACACAGGGAACAGAATGCCAGCCGCCACCGGAATGCCAATCACATTGTAGATGAAGGCAAAGAAGAGATTTTGGCGAATGTTGCGGATCGTGGCACGCGACAGCTCGATCGCCGTCACAATCCCCTGCAAATCCCCAGAAATTAAGGTGATGTCACTGGCTGAAATGGCCACATCCGTCCCCGTCCCGATCGCCATACCCACATCCGCTTGAGCCAGAGCAGGAGCATCATTAATCCCATCCCCAACCATCGCAACAATTTTCGATTTTGAATTTTGAATTTTGAATTTTGAATTTTGAACTCTCCCCATCTCCCCATCTCCCCATCTCCCCATCTCCCCATCTCCCCGCTGCAGGGCGGCAACAACGGAGGCCTTTTGCTCCGGACGCACTTCCGCCAGAACGTTTTGAATTCCGACTTCACGGGCAATTACGTTCGCGGTTCGGCGATTATCCCCCGTCAGCATCACCACTTCTAAGCCCAGGCGTTGCAGAGCATGGATTGCACTGGCCGAGGAGGGTTTGACGGCATCAGCAATACCCATGATTCCTTCGACTTTACCGTCTACGGCAATCCAAACAACGGTTTTGCCCAGGTATTCCAATCGCTCCCAGTCTAGCTCCAGGCTGCGGGTGTCAACTCCCAGCTCGGTCATCCAGCGGTGCGTGCCAATCTGCACGAATTCTCCAGAAACGACACCCTGTACGCCGCTGCCAGCGATCGCCGCAAACTCCTGGGCATCACTCGGCTCAACACCTTGCGATCGGGCATACCGGACGATCGCCTCGGCTAATGGATGTTCCGAATGACGCTCAACCGATGCCGCCAGGCGCAACAGCGTCTGTTCATTCTGATTCGCCGTCCCATTCACCGTGATGTAATCTGTGACCGTGGGTTTGCCCTGGGTAATGGTTCCCGTTTTGTCGAGGACAATGATTTGCAGCTTGTGCGCCAGTTCCAGACTTTCTGCCCCTTTAATCAAGATGCCGTTTTCTGCCCCTTCCCGGTGCCCACCATGATTGAGGTTGGGGTTGCCAGACCGAGGGCACAGGGACAGGCAATGATCAGCACGCCAACGGTGGTCATCAACGCCATCGTGATGTTGCCCATCAGGTTAAACCAGAAGATGAAGGTGAGGATGGCGATCGCCATCACCGCTGGCACAAACCATCCGGTCACCTGGTCAGCCAGCCGCTGAATCGGTGCCTTGGATCCCTGGGCTTGCTGCACGAGTTTGACAATCTGCGCCAGGACAGTGTCTTTGCCCACCCGCGTTGCCCGCAACGTAAAGCTACCAGTTTTGTTGATCGTGGCTCCAATCACCTCATCACCGGGCCGCTTTTTCACGGGCACACTTTCACCCGTCACCATGGCTTCATCCAGCGTGGAAGAGCCGTCCACAATCTCCCCATCGACCGGCACTTTTTCCCCCGGACGCACCAGAATGCGATCGCCGACAACCACCTCCGAGATCGGAATATCCACCTCTCGACCCGCACGGATCACGCGTGCCGTTTTGGACTGCAGCCCGATCAGGTTACGAATCGCTTCCGACGTTTGCCCCCTGGCTCGGTTTTCCAGCCGCTTGCCCAGCAAAATGAGCGTCACAATCACCGCAGCGGCTTCAAAGTAGACATCCGGTCTGAGACCCTGAGCCGTTAACCCCTGGGGAGCGATCGTCGGGAATAGGGAGTAAAAAAATGCCGTGCCGGTGCCAACCGCGACCAGCGTATCCATGGTGGCCGTGCGGCGCTTGAAGGCTTTCCAACCGTTGACAAAGAACGAGCCACCCGCCCAAAACAGCACGGGAGTCGTCAACACAAGTTGCAGCCAGGGATTGTGCAGCCAGATTGGGATGAACGAAATCGGCAATCCTGTCATTGCAGGCAACGAGCCAATCACCAGCGTCGCGCTGATCATGCCGCTGATCCACACCTTTCGAGTCAACGTGCGCTGCTCTACCCGACGCTCCCGGCGTTCGGCATCATCGTCTACCGCCAGGACGTGATCCTGAATGGGTTGAGCCGAGTAGCCAGCCGCATCAACGGCAGACTGGATCTGCGCAATACCTGTTTTTCTGGGGTCGTAGGTAATCGATGCGTGTTCCGCACCGAAGTTGACGCTACATGCCTCCACTCCTGACACCGATCGAATCACCGCTTCAATACTGTTGGCGCAGGCGGCACAACTCATTCCCCTTAATTTGAGTGTTGCGTTTTCCATTCCGGAGCGTCCTGGACTAATTTGAGATGGTGTAACCAGCCGTCGCGATCGCGCCTCGAACCGCTGCTTCCGACGCCTGAGTCTCGATCGCAACCAGTTTTGTCTTCGGATCCGCCTGGACTGCGGCCGTCGGATCAACGGCTTGCACCGCTTTGGTAATCGTGTCGCCACACGCAGAACACGCCATATTCAGAACTTTCAGTTGCAAGGTCATGATTCAACCCCTCGTATCCTGTTTGATCTGATCTTGAACCCTCCAGTAGACTAGAGAGTCAAGGGTAGATTGCAAGAATTTTGTAGGGACATTTTCGCAGGAATTAAAACTACACCCTCTTTGAGCAAGTCATGTCCTAAAGTAATGCTAATTTCGTTCTGATTTTATTTTCTTATGTATTTCTATAGCCGTTTTGGCAGGACGGCTAACAGAGTGTTTGTGTAAGAAAACCGATCAGAGCGATCGCGCCATCGCAAACCACAGGGATTCCGAAAAGCAGCGTATATCGGCTGCTATGGTAGTTCGATTAGTATTGGGGGTATTAGCCTTCATTCCTCAAAATCTCAATGGTAATATTTGTCGTAATCACTAATGTATTGATTGGGCTAGTATGCTTGTTTATTGCCTGGAAAGTTGGGCAGTTTAGACGAACACTGGCACGAGCGACAGATACGCTTCTTTCAGTAGAACAAGCCATTCATCATGTTCTTTACCCTGCACCCGATGCTATTCGTAAAGGGCAGGTTGGAACCAATCAGTTACGACAACGCTATCAGCAGCTTGGTCTACAGCTTGAGCGCGTTCAGCGGATCCTGTCTCTGCTCAGTCTTGGACAAATCCTGTGGCGACGCCGTGGCGGAATGCGAACTTATCAAGTGCAATATAGAAGAGTTAAGGAGTGAGAGGTAACGGGTAGAGGGCACTGTCAACAGTCCACCCACTAATTGAGAACCAGTGATGATTTTAGATTGGAATTGTTTAGTGCTAACTGCCTTTAACCAGCGTTACCTTAGCCTACCGACGCAAGTCAAATTTTCAGCAGAAGTTGTGCGAAAATTTGTGATCAATATTTCAAAATTTGTCGAAGTGTACCGCAGGACTACCCCTCTGAATCAATTGCTGAAATTAATTCTTAACCTTCATTGATTCAATAGCTGTTTATCATTTTCTACACGGATTCTGTATTCGAAAATACTACCAATACCCTGGGTAGAACTTAGGCTACAGCTAACCGTCTCCAGGCGTCTGGGTATTTAGTTGAATCAACTACAGTTAAAATGCGTTTACACCGATTAATCCTTAGTCGCTTGAATTTGCGGCCTGTCCGACTGGGGGAAATCGTCCGCCGTCTATCAGGGTTGGTGAGGAGTGTGAAGGGGGCTACGCGCGATCGCAAAACCCAGCCTTCGTTTTGGGCGATCGCGCACTCTGCATTTCTGGCTGTGGTGATCAGCTCCGGTCTTGTGGCGCATTGGGCAGTCCCCATTTACGCTCAGGATGTCCCAAACGTTTTGAAAATGGGCACGTCTGCGGACTATAAGCCCTTTGAGTTCCACGACACCTCCAGTGGGCAGGATACGATTGTGGGCTTCGACGTGGACATTGCCAAACGGATTGCCCAGGATCTCGGTTCGCCGCTCGAGATTGTGGATATGGACTTCAACGGTCTAATCCCAGCCCTGCAGAGCAAGCGGGTAGATTTTGTGATGGCAGGCATGACGCCAACCCCGGAGCGCCGCAAAAACGTTGATTTCTCGCAGATTTACTACGAATCCAAAAACACGATTATTGCTAAGCAGGACAAAAATCTGACAACGGTGGAGAGCTTAAAGGGCAAAACCATTGGCAGCCAGTTGGGCAGCACTCAGGAAGAATTCGTCAAGAAAATACCGGGAATCAACTCCGTCAATCGCAACAAAGTTGGGGAGTTGATTCAAGAGATCAAGTCCAATCGAATTGATGCAGCGGTGGTTGAGGACACGATCGTCAAGGGCTACATCGGCGTCTATCCAGACCTGGCCTTCACCGTGGTTGAAAGTACTGAGGAGCAGGGGTCTGCGATCGCGTTTCTGAAAGGCTCCACCCTGGTAGACCCGTTCAACAAGGTGCTGGCAACGATGCGCAAGGACGGTTCGCTGGAACGGTACGCCAAGAAATGGTTTGAAGACCAGGGCAAACCGGCCGGGATTGGCTTTCAGCAGATTGCCGCGTCCATTCCCTATATCCTGGGTGGTATCTGGGTGACGCTGGCCTTCACGCTGGTGTCTGCGGTGCTCGGATTCCTGTGGGCGATCGTCCTGGCGCTCTGTAAAATCTCGACGATCAAGCCCCTGCGCTGGCTGGCAAATGCCTACACCTCTATTTTCCGGGGCACGCCGCTGATTCTGCAGATTGCCCTGGTCTACTTCGCCACTCCCCAGTTGATTGGATATGACATTCCCGCCTTTCAAGCCGGTGTGATTGCCTTTGCGCTCAACTCTGGGGCTTATGTTTCTGAGACCCTACGAGCCGGAATTATGGCCGTGGACAAAGGCCAGCAGGAAGCCGCGATGTCGCTGGGTGTTCCCTACCGGCTGATGATGGGCGATATCATCCTGCCACAAGCGTTGAAGAACATCTTGCCCGCATTGGCCAACGAAGGCATCAACTTGCTGAAGGATTCTGCCCTGGTTTCGACGATCGGCGCGGCTGACCTGTTGCGACGCGCTAATATCGTCGGCGCAGAAAAGTATCTCTACTTTGAACCGTTGATTATTGCCGGTGTGGTGTATTACGTGCTGATTATGCTGTTAACTGCCGGAACATCGCTTCTAGAAAGGAGGTTACAGCGAAGTGCTTAAAGTTGAAGATCTGCACAAATCCTTTGGCCCACTCCACGTTTTGCAAGGCATCACCACCGAAATTGATAAAGGTGAAGTAGTGGCAATCCTGGGTCCGTCAGGATCCGGCAAGTCCACCTTTTTGCGCTGCATGAACCTGTTGGAGCAGCCAACCTCCGGCCGCATTTACTTTAAAGATATCGATATTACCGACCCCAAATGCGGCATTCTCAAGGTGCGGGAAAATATCGTCATGGTGTTTCAGCACTTCAATTTATTCCCCCATATGACGGTGCTGAAAAACGTCACCTATGCGCCGATTAAGGTCAAGAAGCTGTCTAAAGACAAGGCAGAGGAGATCGGGCTAGACCTGCTAGACAAAGTCGGTTTGAACGAGAAGGCCGAGGTCTATCCCTCGCGGCTGTCGGGGGGACAGAAGCAGCGCGTGGCGATCGCCCGTGCCCTGGCGATGCAACCGGAAATGGTGCTGTTCGATGAACCCACCTCGCTCTCGATCCGGAAATGGTGAAAGAGGTGCTGGACGTGATGCGCGATCTGGCGGAATCGGGGATCACAATGGCGATCGTCACGCATGAAATGGGCTTTGCTCGTAGCGTTGCTAGCCGGATCCTGTTTTTGAATGAAGGCAAATTAGCCGAAGACACCACGCCTCAGGAGTTTTTCAGCAATCCGCAGTGCGATCGCGCCAAGATTTTCCTGGAAAAAATGCTCAAGTAGGGAGCGAAGTCCTGCTGGATCGTTTTCCTCACAAACTCAACCAGTTAAACACCTGTGTCGCTGTTAACGATAGCGGAATGCCATTGAGAACGGGCAGGGAGCGATCGCCACTGAGCAACTGCACTCGTTGATCAGCGAAGACAATCAAAATGCTTTCTTCTGCGGGGTCGAGCAGCCAACCCAGTTCTGTCCCCTGTTCAGAGCAGTGCAGCAGGTTACCTAAAACCTTCGTTTGACTCTGGTCGGGTGAAAGGATTTCAGTTGACCAATCAGGATGAAAATTGAAGCGGTTGGCGACTCTCCCAGCATTGGTTCGGGGGATGCGTTCCCATCGAAACACAGCAACGTCCGGCACGACAGACGCTCCGCCAAAAGTGCAGCGCAATTCTGGAAATGCACACGCTATTTTCTGCGGTTCAGCCACCTGATTAACAGCTTCACAAATTTTCCATTGCAATCGACTATGTTCTCCCTCTGGCATTGGCTTCTGGCTCACTTGCCCATCCATAAATTCTGAAGCGGGTTCTGTCTCTGAATGCTGCAAAAACTCCTCTAGCGTTAGTTTTTTTACAGTTGAAACCATTTCCTACCCCTCCAGTAACTTCTCCAATTCTGCCACTTCTGGACATTGAACAATTGAAAAGAAGCTGCAAAAAACAGGGCTACAACCCTAACTATTGAGATATGACCAAACTGTTTTGTCACATTCACCCAACACGTTCACCCACCTGGGCGACCAACTTTGCTGAATAGCGCCTGGGAATCGAACGTGTAAATCAATAGCGATCATAAACACACGTTCCCACCGACAGGAGTTGCTCATATGAAAAACCGAACTGCCATACTGTTAAGTTTGATTGTTGCGATCGCCGTATCGGCAAGTGATGTTGGATTGCATCAGTACGCGATCGCCCACCAACTTAACCACTCCGACCAACCCGCTGATCACGCCATGCAACCACAGGGCAATAGAGCACCGCTCTACGACACCCTTGGCAACCACTCCTACCCCATCTCCACCCGCTCCAAACTGGCTCAACGCTACTTCAATCAAGGGCTGATTCTCGCCTACGGATTCAACCATGCCGAAGCCGCCCGCTCCTTCAAAGCAGCCGCCAGGCTCGACCCCAACTGCGCCATGTGCTACTGGGGATTGGCTTACGTGCTCGGCCCCAACATCAACGCCGCAATGGAACAAGGTGCTGTACCTGAAGCGTGGCAAGCCATTCAAACCGCCACTCGGTTGAGCAAATACGCCAATCAGAAAGAGCGGGCACTGATTCAGGCATTGGCAAAGCGTTATCTGGCTAAACCTGTGCAAGACCGCAAGCCACTGGACATTGCCTATGCTGCAGCGATGCGCGACCTGACCAAACGCTATCCAGGTGATATGGAAATTGCCACCCTGTTTGCCGAAGCGCTGATGGATACAACGCCCTGGGACTACTGGGATGACAAAGGCAATCCCAGACCAGAAGGGGCAGAAATTATGGCCACCCTGGAATCGGTTTTGCAGCGGAATCCCAATCATCCCGGTGCCAACCATCTGTACATTCACGCCGTTGAAAAAGAGCGTCCCGAATTGGGCGTTGCCTCTGCCGATCGCCTGATTAGTCTGGTTCCCGGCGCTGGACACCTGGTTCACATGGCCTCTCACATCTACATCCGCGTCGGACGCTATCACGATGCTGTTGTTGCCAATCAGCGCGGAATTGCAGCAGATGATGCCTACGTTGCCGCCTGCCATGCTCAAGGCATTTATCCCATTGGCTACTTGCCCCACAACCATCACTTCCTCTGGTTCGCCGCCTTGATGACCGGACAGAGACAGGTGGCGATGCAAGCGGCTCTCAAAACCGCAAAGGTAGACGAAAATCTGATGCGCCAACCGGAGATGGCCGGGTCATTGCAGCACTACTCCACCATTCCCCTCTTCACCGAGGCGCGTTTTGGCAATTGGGATGCAATTTTAGCAACCCCTGCACCGGCAAAGGATCTCAAGTATCCGACGGGCATCTGGCACTATGCACGTGGAATGGCGTTGTTGGCGAAGAATCAACCAGACCGGGCGGCTCAGGAATTGCAGCAATTGCGGGCGATCGCGTCCGATCCCACCCTCAAAGAAGTCAAAATCTGGGGCTTCAACGCCACTGCTGACGTTTTGAACATCGCCACCGAAGTGCTGGCCGGTGAAATCGCTGCCAAACAAGGCGATTACGCACGGGCTATTGCTCACCTGCAAACGGCAGTCAAATTTGAAGATGCCCTGGTTTACACCGAACCCGCCAATTGGCATCAACCCACGCGCCAATCCTTAGCCGCCGTGCTGTTGAAAGCCGGTCGTGCCGCCGAAGCCGAACAAGTCTATCGCAACGATTTGAAGATCTATCCCGAAAACGGTTGGTCTCTATACGGACTCTCACAAAGCCTGCAAGCACAAGGCAAAACCCAAGCAGCCCAGGCTATGCAACAACGATTCCAAGAAGCCTGGAAGTATGCCGACGTAACGCTGATTGAAGGGGCTAGGGACTAGGGATTAGGGGCTAGGGGCAGGGGGCGAAGAGGACACGGGGAATGAAAAACTCACCGCGTCACCGCGTCTCCCCCTCTCCGCGTCAAATTCTCCCCCCCTCCCCCCTCCCCCATTCCCATTCCCCATTTACCAGAAAACCTGCCATGAAAACGAACACGGACTCAAACTGGATGTTTTATAACGAACTTGAGCAAATTCCTGGCTCCGTTCTGAATGCCAATCAATATAACTCAACCCTTACATCCTGGTTGCAACGATTATGGAAACCGCTAATCAATGCATTGAACTGGAAACGAATGCCTGAAGTGTGGTGTGTACCGGATCAAGCTGGCAACGTTTGGTGGCATATCTATGACCCACTCACGGGTGAAACACAGTATCTACTTTTGGACGATGAGGTTCAGAGCTGGTTGAAGCATTATCGTAAGACTTGAGGAAGTGCGAAGTGCGAAGTGCGATCGCAGGTTTACGCTAGTCGCGATCGCTGAACACAAACGTTGGTGCTACTCAAATTCAATATTAGTTCAAATATCATTTCAACTAACGATGCTGCAGTAATTCATATATGTTCCCTAATTGTTTTCCACATTATTTTGTCCCGTATGCTAGTTGAGATTTAAGTGTGTTTCCCGACACCTGAACCCTGAAACCCGAACCCTGAAACCTACACCTACTCGGAGCATTCACCATGATCGCCGTACTCGTTCAATTCAAATTGCCTGCATCGATGACTCGTGAGCATGTCAAAGAACTCTTTGCTGACATCGCGTTCATGTTTTTCGACATTCCCGGATTGATTCGTAAGTATTTCCTGTTAGCTGAAGACACTGACACTGTAGGAGGTGTATATCTCTGGCGATCGCGTCAGGATGCCGAACGGTATTACACCGAAAACTTCCGACTCTCTATCCGTGAACAGTTTGGCTCAGAGCCATTCATCATCTACTTCGAGAGTCCCGTGGTTGTCGATAACATGACTGGCGAAGCGATCGCAATTTCATAAGTTGTGCCCCACCTAATCCGTCTGGGTCCAGATATGCGTTCCAGTCTTGTCAATGTAACTTGCTTTGCCGCCCTTGTAGACCAGTGCCAATCCATCGGTGAAATTCAGGGCCAGGTCAAACTGATGTGGAATGATGACGCTACCAGTCGTATCGATGTAGCCATATTGGTCATTCACTTTGACAGCGGCCAGCCCCTCTGAGAAACGATTGACACTGTCAAATTGGGGTGAAATTACAGTTTCCCCGGTCTTGTTAATGTAGCCCCACTTGTCGTTGAGGCTAACTGGAGCCAGCCCTTCGTAAAACTCACGAATTTCGTCAAATTGTGGCTGAATCACCACGGTTCCAGTGTTATCGATATAGCCCCAAGTTTCACCCCGTTGAATCCCTGCCAGCCCATCGCTGAAGCTCCACATTCCTGAGATCCAATCTCCCTCAAACTGCGGTTGAATCACGAGTTTTCCAGTCTTGTCGATGTAGCCGCGTTTGTCACCCATTTGAACCGCTGCCAACTCCTCAGAAAAGGATAGGGCATAGTCAAACTGGGGTTGAATCACCCGTTTTCCAGTCTTGTCGATGAAGCCCCAGCGATCGCCAATTTTAACTGGAGCCAGTCCATCCTTGAACGCCAGCGCTTCATCATACTGGGTGGGAATCACCACCGTTCCAGTTTTGTCGATGTAGCCATACTGAGTGCCGATCACAATCAGTGCTAGTCCATCCGAAAATGTGAATGCCAGTCTGAAGGTTGGTGGAATGGCCGGTTTTCCAGTTTCATCGATAAAACCGTATTGATCGTCCTGTTTGATCTGGGCGCGTCCCTCGACGAAACTCCAGGCAAGATCAAACTGGGGCTGAATCACGACTTTGCCAGTGCGATCCATAAAGCCATACTTGCCGTTTTGAACAATCCGAAACAGTCCGCTCGATCGCCGTTCTGGACTAGCAGGTGTGCTGGACGATCGCTCCACCGGTGTTGGAATTGCAGCCTGCGATCGCAAATGACTCCCATAGCCGACTAGAACTATTAAAAGCGCGATCGCAATCATCAACAAATTGAATCCAAAACCCCGTTGTGTCATTGCTATCACTCCCCATGTCCCCGCGTCCCCGCGTCAACCACACCCCCATCCATCAAATGCACCTCCTTATACCCTTCACCCTCTACCCTTTACCCCCTGCTGCCTTATACGCCGTCCAACCCCCATAGTCAGAAATATCTGGCCAGTTGTATTGTTCAACCAGTTGACGCGGGTAGAGAAACGCCGTCAAAACTTCGCCATCATCTAGCACGACATCTGCCGGATACATGTGCGGAGGTTCACCAGCGGCTAAATACTCAAACTGCTCTGCCGTTAATTCATAAACCTCACCGGGAATTGAAATTCCACCTTCAGCCACTTCATAAATGGCTGGATGCCAACCGTCTGCGGCGGCATGGAGCCGGTAAATCGGACGAGTTTTGGCTTCTCGGATGAACTCAGCCGCTTGCAGGTTCTGATGATCTGGCTGACCCCGTAAAGCAGAACCGCAGATAAATACTCGCTTCACACCTAGATTTGTCATTCCACTTTATCAACTCCTTAATATTCGGTTTTTAGCTTCGACGGTTATTGTATACAGTGTCAAGACTTCTTGTGATGGTGTACCGCGATCGCCCTGAGAATTACTGTAGTTCTTGAAAAACTGTAGCTCTTGAAAAGTGTTTGACAAATGCGCCAGAGATCGCCACAATAAAGATCGCCTCAAATGAGGGACTGTAGTTCAATTGGTTAGAGCACCGCCCTGTCACGGCGGAAGTTGCGAGTTCGAGCCTCGTCAGTCCCGTAGAATACCATTTTTTGAATGTGCTGACAGCTTCTAACCAATCGGCTTCACCCAACAGAATGCAACGGTTGAGCACGTCAAGGTCAAGGTCTGCGAGTTCAGGAATCTGACTGCAGTCAATTTGCTCGTATCCATCCTCGCGGAGGCGATAGAGACTAAAATCTGTTCTACCGTTAAAGCCCTACCTGTGCTTTCTTCCAATCAATCTATTGACTGAAACTTTGGCTCTCCTAGACTTGGTGTGAAAATGAGGGAGTTGCTGATAGTAACTTACTAAAGATGGCACTAAACTTCTTGCATTCAGGGGATTTCGGGTTTTGTAAAAAAATCGCAACACACCATCAACAGGAGAGTCGAAACTTTCGATACTGATAAGTAATCTTCAAAAATGGCTTACATCGAATATGAAGCCGCCCAACCCATCTTCTCTCTAACCCCCTCCCCATTCCCTCATCCTCCTCACCTCCCCATCCCCTCACCCCTCTCCTCCTCTCAAATTCACCCGTGCATTCCGCCGTAACATCCCCGGCTTAATGCGTCTTAATGCGGAGGCGGTAAACCGCTGATTGTATTCTTGATCTGAAATGCTGGCCAATTCGGCAAGGGTAGGAGCGACATTCCAGGGATAGGGATGAAACTCAGGCACGTCGGTAGGTTGGGCAAAGCGTTGATTCCAGGGACAAACATCCTGGCAAATATCGCAGCCCGCAACCCAGCCCTGCAGGTGGGGGGCGATCGCGTCTGGCAAGGCTTCGGCTCGGTTTTCGATCGTGTGATAAGCAATGCAGCGATTGGCATCGACGACGTAAGGCTGGGGAATTGCTCCCGTAGGACAGGCGTCAATACAGCGCGTGCAGGTGCCACAGTGGGCAGTATGGGGGCGATCGCCCGTCAGAGCCAAATTCGTTAACACCTCTCCCAAAAACACCCAGGAACCATACTCTCGGGTAATCACATTCCCGTTTTTGGCAATCCAGCCGATTCCTGCTCGTTGCGCCCACACCTTGTCTTGAATCGGTCCAGTATCGGCGTAATAGCGAACCTGAATCCCCTCTCCCTGAGTCTCAATCCAGTTCGCCAATGCCTTCAGCTTTTTGTGCATGATTTTGTGATAATCCCGCCCCCAGCCATAGCGAGAGATCTTGCCATACTCCTTGCCCTGCGGACGTGCAGCAGGGGCGTAATAGTTGAGTGCCACACAAATCACAGACTGCACCTCTGGCATCACCTGACGAATGTCTTGACGCTTCGGATTAGCCATCCAGTCCATCTCTGCCTGGAACCCTTGAGACAACCAGGTTTGCAGATAATGCGTTGAGTCATCTGAAGGGCTGTCTACTCGTGCAATCCCAACCTTGTGCAAGCCCAACTTCAACGCTTTCTGCTTGATTTGCAGCGTTGGATTGGCAGTTAATGACGTTTCGTTTGGGAGAGCCATCCTTAAAAATGTCCTGCTAACCTCTGACTTACAGCCGTTTTCGCCCCCCTAGCAGCTTGTCGGAGAGAAGAGAAAATGCTTAGGACTAAGATGCTGTCAAGGTAGCATCTTATGGCACGAAAATTCAAAACAGCCGATTACGAGGCAATAGGTCATGTTCCAGATGTGTGGTTAACCTTTTGTAGGAACGTTATATATAACGTTCCTACAGACGAAAACAACTTTTTTGGAACACGACCGAGTATGGTTCGCAAACGCTTGATTATTGAGATGGGAATGGGAATTGATCAGCATGGGCAAGAGTCAACCGTTGCGGCAGCACGAGCTGTTCGCAACGCGATCGCTCACAACGCTTTACCTGGTGTTTGGGAGGTGGCTGGCTTGAGCAATCCCGATGACATGATTGTGGAAGTTCAGGATGACTGGTAACTAACGAATGACCAATGACGAATGACCAATCAAAGCCGCTGCAGCAAACTCAAACCGTGAGTGTCAGTACCGCAGGTGTTCAGTACGTTATGGGTTGTACTGAGATGTTTTACCTGTTCAGTTTGTCGGGAACTGGTGCGCCACGGATTTGGATTGTCGTATGCGTAGTAAGTTTCCACACCATCTATCCCGATTTGGACGGCTGCAGGAATTAATTCTTCCGGCGATCGCCGATAGCGAACCGGATGCGCTAGCACCGCAACCCCTCCAGCTCCATGAATACTAGTAACAACGCACTCGGCAAGTGCGTCGGCACGCTGCGGAGCATGGTGCTGAAGATAGGGTCGCATCAAGGAATGACTGGGATCAAAGGCATACCCTAGAATGTGTACCTCGGTATCTAGAAGCTCGGAGGTGACCTCGATGCCCGTCCACAAGTGAGGCAGCGAAAGAGGGGTTTGCTCCGATGCGGTATTTTGGTACTCGTTCAGCCACCGTTGAGCCTGTTGGTAGCCGTCAGTAGTGTGGTGATCGGTAATTGCAAGTCCTTTTAACCCGATCGCGATCGCTTGTTGAATGAGACTTTCGGGTTGCAACCGTCCATCTGAGCAAACGGTGTGCATATGGAAATTGAAAGACGTTGGACAACTCCGAGAATGGATCGTTTCAAATACGCGCTTCAGTGCCAGGACATCCCGTGCAGCGAGACTTGAGGAAACAGAAGGCTCAGCCAAATTAACAGCCATAGGTGCCTCAGAAGGATTAGAAATGGGCATGTCGTGTCTTTACAGGCAAACTGTGAGATTCAAATCTATTTTAATCTTCCTTTACATGAGTCCTTCTTCTTACCGTGCTGGCTAACGGGTTGTCAATCCCAATGCGGCGCTATTTGCCAGTTTTTACAATCCATTCATGAAACTTTTGACTCAATTTCATAAATAATTTCAATGAATTGATGAAGTGGGAAGGGTAAGGCTTTAGTCAATTCGGAAGTTGTAGAGTAATCGGGCATACATGCCACGGGGATCATTCATTGTGCTAAGGACTGCTAAGTCTGCCTTGAGCTTTTTGAATTCATTCATGACTGGATCTTTGGGTGCTGACCGATCTGCAGATTGTTCGTCTGCCAGGTTTTCCAGGATTTGTTCGCTAAAACTACGCGCTCTGGGGTATTCTTCCAACCGCCAGTCATCGCCAAGCTTGGCTCGTTTTACGGCTTCCTGAATAGCGTCATTCAATCCACCGATCGCGTCTACCAATCCCAGGTCTTTCGCACGTTTGCCTGACCAAACTCGCCCCTGAGCGATCTCTGCAACTTTTGCCTTTGCCAATTTACGTGAGTCGGCAACCTTGGTCAGGAATTGATCGTAGAAGCGATCGACTGATTTTTGGATCAATGCCAGCTCTTGGGATGTTTTAGGGCGAGAGATCGTTTCAATATCGGCATAACGACCTGTTTTGACAACATCCCAGGTAATCCCGTTGTTATTTGCAAGTTTCTGAACATTGGGTAACAGGGCAAAGATACCGATGGAACCGGTGATTGTGTTGGGTTGCGCAAAAATGCGATCGCTATACGTCGAAATCCAGTATCCACCCGATGCGGCTACCGTTCCCATGGACACCACAACGGGTTTGGCCTTGCGAGTCAGGATCATTTCCCGCTGGATCACTTCAGAGCCGGCAACGCTGCCACCGGGACTATTTACTCGTAAAACAATGGCCTTCACATCCTCATCTTGACGAAGCTCACGCAGTTGTTTGGCAAAGCGATCGCCGCCCACATCTCCAGGGTTTCCCTCGCCATCAACAATGGCTCCCTCGGCATAAACGACCGCAATCTTCTTGTTAAAACTGCCTTTTCTCAGCTCAGTCTCCGCCAGTTTGGTATAGGATTTCAAACTAATCTGGCGAAATGATTTGTCATCTTTGTCTTTATTACCTTGACCCGTCAACTGTTTCAGTTGATCAATCACTTCATCTTCGTAGATCCGTTTTGTGACGAAACCTCGTTTGAGGGCGTCATCGGATTCCAAAAATCCCTGGCTGTTGGCAATCCCTTGAATTTGTTGGGGAGTTAGCTTACGGTCCTTGCTAACAGTGGCTAGCGTCTCATTCCACAAATCGTTGAGCAGGGTCTGAGTTTGTTGTTGATTCTCGGAACTGCGCCTGGTCAACAGGAATGGCTCAACCGCTGACTTATATTTGCCGACTCGGGTGACCTGAACTCCAACTCCAAATTTCTGCAGCGCTCCGGCAAAAAAAGTTCCTTCTGAACTCAGACCATTAACCTCCATCACACCCACGGGATTGATGGCGATCGTGTCGGCAACTGATCCCAGGTAATATTCCCGCTCACGCCAATCCACGTCATAGGCAATAATCTTCTTACCAGCTGCCTGGAATCGCTGCAATGCCTCCCTTACCTCCTTTAGCGTGGCAAGTCCAGAGCCAATCCCATCGCTACTCATGTCTCCATGCAGGTATACCCCCACTATCCGCTTATCTTTAGCCGCCTGATTGATCGCATCCAGCACTTCTCGCAGGGAAATGGTTTCAGTGCCACCGCCAGTTACAGCCTCCTCCAGCGATCGCCGTGAACTCTGTTGAGCATCGGTAATATCAACCGCTAGATCGAAGGTCAAAATTGACTTATCTTTTACCTGCGGTCCCGGATCTCTGAACGCTGCTAAAATCACCAAAAACAGGATTCCGCCAATACTTAACCCCAGGAAGATGAGCAAAGCAAGCAGACTAGCAAAGGTGTACTTGAGAAAATCACGCATTGGGACGTTTGGGATTTTAGATTGTTGATTTTAGATTGGAGAGGATCTGACGTTGTTTACATGCTGACGTGAAAGCGATTGATAAGCAAGGGGATAGCGAAAGGCGGAAGGATGAAGTCGAAGGCAGCAGTAGCAAAATTTTGGCGTTTGTTACCTATCTCAACCTATCAAAGTACTGCTGTACAAGGTGAGAGGCACCAAGGTTCAGGTGAAGGGATAGGGCCGCAAGGGAATCTGAGGAAGCAGAAGCAGGAGAAAAACTCAATCTACAATCTACAATCTGCAATCTAAAATCCTCCTACCGCGTTTCCAACTCAGCATTGAGGACTTTAGCAACGCGATCGCTCGTCTCTTCCAGGTGTGCTTTGGTGTAGGCATCCATCGTTCGCCCTTGCTGCCTCAAAGCCTTGTCCAGTGAACCGTTGAGCTGCGCAAGTTGTACCAGGCCAGGGTGCGGGCATCGTCAGGAACCGTTGCCGTGCGCAGCACCATCTGAGTCATCCGGCTTAAATATTCTCGCTGCAAGCCACGCCGCAAGCTGGAAATTTGCAGCTTACCCGTTGCATCTAGCTGCAGGATCTCGCGCCAGATAGTGTTTTGAAGAACATCAAACAACTCTGGTAAGGTCAGGGTTTGTCCGGGGTTCGCTTTGAGTTCCGCATCTCGCAGGCGACGGAGGCGATCGTAGTCCAATAAGTCATCCAGAACGGCCGTTTGGAGCAGCAGGATGCGATCGTAGATCGGGTAGTCGAGGGGTGCAACCAGGGTTGTCTCTCCCCAATGGTTCCAACGAGACGGGGCCAACTTGTTGATGAAGGTGGGCGAGAACTGGAATGCGTCGGCGTCAAACACGTAGTTGGTAAGTAGCGCCAATGCCTGATGCTGCTTTTCAGTTGAAATGGGTTCAAACGGTAGTCGCCCTGCCGCATCTCCAGCTTGATAGCGATTGAATGACTGTCCACCAATGTACCGGGTTAGAACGATCGCGTATTGGAAGTAGTAATCGAACAGATCATTAAAGATCATCCGGACATCGCTGAAGCTTTTGCCAGTCCCTGGATAGCGTTGATCAAGTCGTTTCCACAATTCGCGCGCTGTTTCTAGTTGTTGCGGGGCATGGGTGAGCAGGTCGTTGCTGAGATCGAACACATTAATCAGCGGATCCAGTCCGGCGAAGGCATCTTCATCAGTGCCGTAGGCCAGATCCGGTTCGGGAGCGCGACGGGCGATCGCAGCTAATGCATCTGTTTCTGATTGCGCAGGTTTGCCTGGATAGGGAGTATAACCATAGGCGATCGCCCACTCATCGTAAGGACCAACCAGATGCGTAAAAAATCGCCTTGAGAGATGCCTTGAGGGGCGATGTTCACGGCGCTGTAATCCATCACGGAGCCAACCAACCCTTTGCGATGGGTAATCGTTGGATTGTTCAACTCCACCGGTGACAACATTGCACTGGCACGAAAGTTGTGGCGCAACCCCAGCGTATGCCCAACCTCATGGGCAACCAACATGCGCAGAAACTCTTGCACATACTGCTTCATTTCAGTGCTCTTGGGTGACGCATTGTGCAGCATCGATAGGGACAGCGCACCCATCGAAAACTGTTGAGCGGCTTCTAATCCATAGCAGAGGTCGTCGGTGCCCATTGATTGAGACGTTGCCCGCACACGGATCGACTGTCCCGGTTTGCTAACTCGTTGGCGCAGGTAGCGTGGTGTCATGCCATAGGAGCAGAGACTGGAGTGGTCAATCAGCGTTGCCAGCGAAGACACCCACCGCATCGGGTTTCGTTCAGCAATGCTGCGATACTGCTGCTTCAGGTAGTACACAAAGCCGGAATCGATCAGAATGTCAGCATCCAGGATTTCGCCAGTCAGAGGATTGACGCGGGATGGTCCCATGCCCAGAAACCCTTGATCAAAGGAGGTAATCCAGCGGATGGTGTTGTAGCGAATATCCGCTGGATCCCAACTCGCTTTATCGGGCATTTGCTGGACTTGAATGGCGTCTTTAAATCCCGCTTTTTCAAAGGCTTGATTCCACATCAATACGCCATCTCGTACTGCCTCCCGATAATCCAGCGGAACGGTGTTTTCAATCCAGAACACAATTGGTTTTTTGGGTGGAGACAGCGGCGCGGTTGGCTCTTGCTTTTCCAGATGCCAACGATTGATGTAGCGGGTAAATGGGCCGTCGGGTGAGTCGTCGGACAGATTCTGGAATGCGGTGATGAAGTAGCCAACGCGATCGTCCGCTTTTCGAGGGCGGTAGCCATTATGGGTCGGTAACTGAGACCAACTGGAGCGAACACGCAGGTTGAAGGTGCGATGATCCGGCAGACTGGTCACGTATGCCGGAAGCTGATCCGGCGAACCACTGCCGGTAAAGCTATAGACCGACTCCAACTCCACATTGAGCGGGAATGACTTCACCAGACCCAGGTGAGATTTGTCTTTGTCGATGGTGTAAGGACTGCCCAGGGCTGATGCGAGTAGTGGGGTAATCCCTGGAAAATCGTCTAACAGAATTGAGTCCAACTCAACTAGATACGTTTTGCGCTGCGGATGGTAGGCTGTGATCGGCAGTGAGGCTAATACGGAATCACTAAACGAACGGCGTACCGAGCGCTGCAACGGATCGTTGGCACGAGTCCGAAAGTAAACGTTGGCAACTGCAAACTGCAACGTGTTGTTCACCCGACGGAAGTAGAACAGAAAGTCGGCTAACGGTAAGCCGCTGTAAACTCGTTGTTCTCCAAGACCCGATTCCAGGGTGATCGTGCAGAGAAAATGGGTGTTGAGTTGCTCTGGCTTGATTTCAGCGTAGAGTTTGTTGCTGGCGCGATCGCGGTAGAGCGCAAACAACCCATCTAACCGTTGCGTATTGCGAACCGTCTGCTCAAAAAGTTTGATTTGCTGATGCTGAGTCGTACTGGCTAGCTTGGCTGGGGCAGCACTCGGTTGAGGACTGCGCTGCTTACTCGTGTTATAAGCATTGCTAGAAGCGAGAGGCTGGTGCAGGCTATGGTTTGGCGAATGATGGCCAACAGCTCGACTCGTTAAGGACTCAGACGAGGCTTGCTGCAGGTTGGCCAATACCCCTACAAGAAGCAAGCTGATGATGAAGGCAACGACCAGTGACCCTTTTTTCATCTACCAAACCATAGTTGTTCAGTTAACCAGACTACCTCCAATCCTGCTCAGTACGCTTCAAATTCCTGACTAACTTCAAATTCCTGACTAAATTTAATTAATCACCTCCCTGAATTCATCTCACGTCTACCTCCTACGCCGTCATTTGACGAGAACGTGAAGTATCTAGCTGCGCCCGTGCCTTCAAAAAGACCTGGTGCATACCCGTGGTGTAAGACGTGACGAGTGGTTGTTGGAATGGCTCAATGCGGCGGACTAACTCATCAGCCAGGACTTGAGTCCACAGCTCCATCATCTCCCACTGCACCCCAATCCCTGGTAACACCGCCACACACAAGCTCAACAGCTCCTGCTCAACTGAAACCAGGCTATCCTCCAGCACACATAACCACAGGTAGGACTGAAATATCTTGAAGTCCCGTACGCACGAATGAGCGATCCCTGGATGAGTCAATCGTCCTCGACGGCTATAGTGGTTGGGCAGCAACCGGGTCAGCGATTCGTATGCGCTCTGTGCAATCTCCTCACAACGTGGAATCATCTTTTCCGCGATCGCCAACACTGGACTGTCAACGGAATATCTACCTGCCATGGCACAGACCCGACGCCAGGGATGGGCAACCTGCTCTTCAACAAACTGGAGGTATGGACCCAACAGAACTTGCTCCAGCGGTGTCAGTTTATCAGTAATCCACTGGTTGCAAAAGTTGAGTTGCGTCGTGATGACGCCCAATGTTTGCCAATCCTTCGCTTGCCCCTGCTGATCCTGAAATTCTAGTAAAACAGGTTCTAAGGCATCAGCCAGTCGCTCTATATCTGACAGGTTGATCAGATCCAGGGAGTGATGGTCTGGGTGGAGTACGACTGGCGATAGGGATGTAGTGAAAGCCGAAGTTGTACTCAGCAAATCATGCTGGTAGAAGTCCATCAGTCCGGTGTAAATCTTAAATGAAGTCTCTGCAATTCGTTTAACCTCGTGTAGATCCATCACATTCTGCAAGTAGGTATAGAACCGATTGGTCTCTATGCTGGCAATTTCACAACGCAATTTGAGGATGCGTTGATTCAGTTTAGCGGCTGTTTTAGCTCGACCTTCAGACGAAACTGCCTCTGCCAGTTGAGTGTAAAGCGAGGGATCTTGAGCAAACGCGATCGCGCGAAAGTTGGGGGTATAGACTTGGGTCCACGCTTTAACCAGACGTTTGACCGATGGTGTTTGAACAAGCTCAGTTTTGACCAGCATGATTCCTCATTTTGATAGGTTGATTAGGGCATGAAGTAGCAATGCAGCTACCACAATCAGTTGCCTGGCTGAGTAAACAACTGGGTAATTGAGTTCAGCATCTAAACTCATCGCAATCCCTTATGACGCTGTGCTTTATGTAATCTCTTTAGGAGATTTCCAAGAAAGAAACTACCGAAAAATCCTGATCAGGACGTATAACCTGCGGCGTAACTTCGCTAGCGCGCAGCGTGTCCTTTAGACTTACGGCCGTTCGTCTTTACAGGGGTAAAATCTTTCTCAGAAATTGCCCTAACCTAAACAAGGTTTCAGAGATTTTAAATATCAGCGCATCTTCACGAAAGACGGGTAAAAGGCACATTTCTAACCACAACGATCCCTCTCGTCTAGCTACGTTTGCTCAAGCAAGGACAGGATCGACTGTGAAAAACTCAACTAAAAAATTGGGTAGACCTGATTTTACTTCACTGTGTCCACCTGCTTGCTCGACATCCCAGGGAACCAATTCGTATAAATACGCAGGTAGAACATTAAACCTGATTCGTACTCATTAGTTTCTTGAGCGCTGGTTCAGTACAAATCAGGGCAACTGTAAAGTTGATTAACATGTAATACACTGTATACGCGCAGTCTGTAATTGGCAACCAGCTCATTAGCTCTTCATCGAATCTTTACAGGCCCTTTTTTTCAGAATTCCGTAGAGACCTCTTCATAATCGTGTAACTGCAGGTAGAGTCTGTGCCTAAAAACACAATAATGCGTCTGCTTACTTGGACTAAAACCTTATGCTCCCTTTTCTAGTCTACGGGAGTCGTACATTTGAGCAGTCAGCAAACAGCATAAAACATTCCCCCCAATGCTGGAGATGACGATACCTTAAATTGAATCATTCTCTGTTTATTTCTAATGTTTCGTTGGATAGCAAAGGGGTGAATCTTAAGTGCTTTATATACACCTTGTCACCTCCAGACCTGGGGTTTTTCTGAAGGGAAAGCTACAAATTCCGAGCTGGACGTAGTTTATTTTCCAACGTTTGTTGAATGCAGAGAGGATGCTTTAGCAAAAATGGTTTGGAAAAGTTGAGAATGCATTGGAAACGAATTTAGACATTCGTGAATTTACTGAATTAAGTTACGTAAAGCTTTGAAATGAATTCTTTGTAATCTAAAAACATCTGCCTGCTCAATTGTGTTAAGACACAGTTATTGACTTATTAGGTAACTCTAATCAAACGATGGCCAGTAAAGTAATGACGTTTCGATTTCCAACAGAACTGGTTGAGGAAATCGTTTCTCGAACTCAACAGACCGGGAAAGATAAGACCGCGATCGTTGTAGAAACATTGACCCAAGCCTTTGGACTGCCTGCGCCATCGCCTGCACCGATCACGATCGCAGCCCTGCAACAACAACTGAATTACCTCCAAAACACAGTGGCTGACCTATCCCAACAACTGGCTGGTTATCATCAAAGTCATCCATTTCAGCTTGATGATCGCAGCCTACACCGAATTTCTTCCCTGGAGAACATCATTTCCTCGTTTCAGGCTTTAAGTGTAGATGTGGTCAGTGAAGCTCTGATCAATCCTCAAAGTCCTCCAATTTTGGAGGGTGATAGCCCAGACGATCCATTTGCAGAGGAAAGACAAGGGCTTCTCAGGCAGATGGAGCAACAGGCAAAGACGCTCGACCAGATCCTCTCAGCGTCTCCCGATGTGATCTATGTCATTGATAAAATGGAGCGATTTACCTATGTCAACCTGACCTGTGCACGAGTATTTGGAATTGAGCGCAGGGATATTCTGGGTAAAACCAGTCAGGAGATTGTTGGGGGGGGCGAGTTTGCTTCCTGAGCCGCTCAAACAAATCATTGCTCAACGCGAAGCTGTATTTCTCGCTGGACAGAGTGCCAGTGACGAAATCAGTTTTTCCACAGCCGCTGGGACGGTGAC
>JAAUSG010000058.1 GCA_012034055.1 Leptolyngbyaceae cyanobacterium RU_5_1
TTCCGAAGATTCCGGCTGACAAAAACAACTGGGCACCGCGCGTGGGCTTTGCTTGGCGACCGGGCCTGTTTGCCGACAGCAAACTCGGCAAGATGTTGTTTGGCGAACCGGATTCGACGGTGATTCGCGGCGGCTATTCGATTGCGTATGATGCGAATATCTACAACATCATGCTCAATATCTCGACGGCTTCGCCGATGGTGTTTCTCAACACGACGGTAAACCCGGCAGCCGGCCCGGCGCTCTTCCCGTTGCCGAGCAATCCGACGGGCGCGGCAGTGCAGCAATTTGCTTCGTCCAATGGTTTGTTCCGAACCAATCTGTTTGATCCGAAGTTCTTCAATCAGAGCGTTGTGGCGCCCAACTTCCACTCGCCCTATGCGCAGAACTGGTCGCTCGGCATTCAACGCGAAGTGTCGCGCAACAACGTCATCGAAGTGCGCTACGTTGGCGCGCATGCGGTCGGGTTGACGGCGACGCTCAATCGCAATCCGCGCGTTGATCGTCTGATCAACGGCTTCAGCATCGGCCCGCATCAATTCCCGGGCTTCCCGAATCTGGTGCCGCAGGGCATCACCCCCTTAACCTGCGTCAACGACCCGGCGACGCTCGACAACGAAGCCAACTGCAACGGTCGGCTGTTTCGTGCCGGTCGAGAAACCCGACAGTTCTTGAAAAAGTCGGCGGATGCCTTGCCAGAAATGGCTGAAGATTTGTCAACAAGTGTGCAACTTCAAGCCGATCGCCTGTCGGAGTCGGCCATCCGCAACTGGGATAGTACGTTGGTGCGGCTTAAGGAAGCGATCGCAGCGGGTTTAGAAGCAACCCAGCGTGAACAGCAGACCCTGGATGATACCGATGTTGAACTTTCCACCAATGTACATCCCTCTCCTAAACCTTGACGACATCTAGCAGGTTGCTGTGACCGATCCCCTCTTTTGGTTAGTTCTATCGCTTTTATTCGTCACTGCCAGCTTGACGATCGCACTGGTTGTTGCTATTCCGACGCTCAGGGAGTTGGGTCGAGCCGCTCGTAGTGCAGAGAAATTGTTCGATACCCTCCGACGTGAATTTCCACCCACGCTTGAGGCCATCCGGTTGACTGGCTTGGAGATTAGTGACTTGACCGATGACCTTAGTGAAGGTGTCCAGAGCGCGGGTCAGGTTGTCAAACAGGTGGATCAAACCCTGAGTGGCGCTCGAAAACAGGCGCGTAAAGTGCAACTGGGTACTCGCGGTTTTGTTGCCGGGATCAGAACAGCCTGGAAGACCTTTTCTCGCCCTCAACCCCCTCGGCGCAGCGATCGCCTCCCTGTCACCAGGTCGGGTGGCAACTCTTTAGAGCCATCACGAGAGCGTTCAAATCCGCGCCGACTATTGTCTGAAGAACGTTCTTATGCTCAAGAATCTTACGCTCAAGAGCTATCAGAATCTGTTCCTCAACCTCCTGCTCATCAATCCTCTGAGGATGGGAATGGTGCTCACTTCATCTCAAAATCAGGAGAGGTGGTGGAAACGCCGTCACTGCTTCCAGAAAATGAGCACCCTGCAATTTCACCGAGCGAGACCGGATCCCCACCCGAAGATAGCTATCGGGAGCGTTAGAGAACAATACCCTGCCAATCTGCGATCGCCTCGGTTGACTTGACTAACTGCATTCCTGCCTCCGCAAACCGTTGAAACGCTGCATCAGCTTGCTCGGTAAAGTCCACTACCCCTGGAACCACCACTGGAGACGTGCAATCCTCTAGCAAATACACCTTCGTTGCCAGGTTGGGATCAATCGATTGGATTTCAGTGAGCAAGTCCGCGATCGTCCAGGCAACGCAGTGGCTCTTCGCCTGTCCCGCAATGATTACCGCATCGAAACTCAGCAATTTTTGAATCAGAGCAGCGTTTTTCTGGGCAATGGCTTCTCCATTGACGCCATCTAGCACCTCGGGTTGCAGCACCGAATAGTTCTCTGTTAGTGGATTACTCCCTTTGAGTTCAAACCGAGTCTGACTGCGACGAGCGATGCAGTGGAAAAACAGGGACTCCTCCACTGCCGACACCAGCGCATGACCAATGCCACCCAGCATCGAGTGGTAGGGCCACACCGTCAGCGGATATTTGCCGTGATCGGTGAGCCGCTGCGTATAGTGCAATGCATAACGCTGCAGTGCTTCGTAGTCGCCACTTGCC
The DNA here is from genome assembly GCA_012034055.1 of Leptolyngbyaceae cyanobacterium RU_5_1. Classification (GTDB taxonomy): domain Bacteria; phylum Cyanobacteriota; class Cyanobacteriia; order Leptolyngbyales; family Leptolyngbyaceae; genus JAAUSG01. The sequence goes on from JAAUSG010000058.1 coordinate 2,185, forward strand.
AAACTATGGGCGATCGCCGGATTCACCCGCCACGCTCCCCGCTTCACATCCGTCAGCGAAATCATTGTTGCGGCGGGGTTGGGATGCTCTCCTGCCGGGTTTACCCAAAAGATCGGATGAAAAATTTGCATCGCCGTATGAGTGTCCATCGTCGGCACGATTTCAGTGATCGCGCCCAGGTTGCGGTAAATAAACTCACATAGGCGCACGTTGTCCTCAACCGCTCCCATCCCCGACTTGCCACCCACAAACAGCTCAAAGCCGGGAATACAAAAGGTGTTCTGGACGTCGATCGCCAACAAACAAATCCGCGTCTGGTCTGCGGCTGCAGGTTGAAGGTTATGCTGCGTTGCCCAAACGACAGCTTCTGCAGCCCGCTCCTGATAGGGCACCCGCCAAACGTCTCCAACTCGGTGTGGATCGAAATGGGACGGAATCGGCAGCCGGGTGGTTTGAGTCGCCATGGTCAACTTGGAACGCTCGTCACTTCCTACCCTACTCAATTTTGTTGAAAATTACCATAAGTTGAATTTTAAGATGGAGTGAACAACCATAGGACTTACGCAAACCTCGGAGGTTTAACCCAGAATCAAGCGTCGTGACGAACGGTAATGGCTTAAACCTCCGAGGTTTTAGTCAAAATGCGTAAGTCCTGCAACCAATGGTTATTTGCGCGTCTGTGAACGTTTCGAGTATCACGAAAAATGTTAATGCATGGCCTAAAGCCTATTACGAGACCTTCTGGCTCGTTCCAAAACGTCTGACTCACCCAACGGAGAGGATGGATGGTCAGACAAGCAAAGCGGAGTTAGAATCTTGGTTGGAATTGGCAGACGTTCTGAGGTCGCGTAAAACTGCCCCTGTTCCAACCTGGCAATATCCTGTCCACTGCCACCCCGCTGGCGCAATTGTTCTTCAATGACCTCAATAGCGGTAGGAGAATTTGCGCGTCCATAAAACTGCGTTGAGCAATTGGCGATGATGTTGTGATCGATGCTCTTGGGGGCTTGAGTCGCAAAGATCAGTCCCAGTCCGTATTTGCGAGCTTGGGCGGCAAGCCGATTCAGACTGGCTTTGCAGGGAGTAGATCTAATAGACGGCACAAAATCTTTAGCCTCGTCCAGCACAAGCAATCCTCTCAGCGGCTGATCTTTTGGAGCAGGGTTTTTCTTGATCCAGGTGAAAAGCGTCATAAACAGTTGATTGAGAAACTGTTGTTGTGCTTCCAGACTGGGTAAACCAACAAAGTTAAGGATTGAAATTCGGGTTTTACCGGAATGGTTGTCTAGCCCGAAAAGAACCGATGGGTCTAGGGCTGAACCACTTTGACGCAGTAGAGGATTGTTGAGGATTTCGGCTCTCAGACTATCCGCCATTGCTTGAGCTTTCTTGCCTGCATCCGCAATTCCGCCGCCAGCTTCTAATGGCAGATCAGACAGTAACTCGATCAAGTCAGGTAACCGCCCACCACCATCTTTAGCAAAGTACATCAGCGCCGCTTTCAAAATTCCCCGTTTTAGAATTGCTGTCTGAGCCTTGCCAGGAGCAACAATCTCTTGCAGGGCATCACGAGCCATATCAGCCGCCTGATCCAGCTCTTCAGGATCATTTTTTACAGCAGCTAAGTCAGGCAAGGGTTCCAAACTTAAGGGATTGCCTGCTTCACGTCCGGGTGTCCATACGGCAACTTGAGTGTTTTGATGGTAGCGTTCTGCTTTTTGCCGATCGCCATCACTCCAATTCTCTGGCGGAGTAGACCAGCGATCGCCCATCCGCGCCAGGTCATTCGCACTATCAATCACGATCGCAGGAATGCCCAACAGTGCAGCTTCCTCTACTAGCCGTCTGACCAGCACCGTTTTGCCTGATCCGCTCCCAGCCAGGACAATCGTATGCTTTGTCAAAGCGTCTACAGGAATAGAGATAAGCTCTTTAGTTTGCTTTCCAACTAGGCGTGCTCCAAGCGGCAAACGACCGGACAACGCTAATCCAGGGTCTTTAATAGTTACTTGTTCAGATTGAGACTTCTCTGGAGGTGGAGAAAAATCAGGTGTGCCATCATCAGAGCTAACTGGGGGTTTTTCCTCTTTCTTTTCCTTGACTACATCCCCAAACAACCACATCACGGCATACTGCATAAAGAGAAGTTGGGAGACAGGGCGCGATCGCGCAACCATGCCTCGAAATGGGGGTCTTTCTTTTTCTGAAGTTCCTGTAAGGCAAGAAGAGTAAGTAACTCATCCTCTGTCGGGCGCAGAAACAAACCACCTGCCTGCTGGAATTGTTTCGTCAACTTTTGAGTAGCGGCTCCACCGGGAATATCTTGCGTTCGCACAATCATTAACTGACGGAAACTGAGTGAGCGATCAATGCCCGATGTCGTCATTGCTGCTTTGAGGCGGGTTTGATAAGCCTTGGCATTTGATCGCTGTAACGCTCTTAAACATAGATGTTTCTCCTCGCCCTCTCTCTCGTCGTGGAAAACAAGGCATATTCGTGAATGCAGCGACGGGTAGGCTGAACCATTTGTTTTTTCTATTTCTACACGGGCATCTATGCTTTCTGCCGTTGGATTTTCTTTAACAAGGCAATAGCTACCTGTTTGCAATAAAGTACCCAGTTTTTCGTCTTCAGCCCGTTCGTCTAACAATCCGTCTAGCTTTACTTGTTGCCTAATTCTTAGGAAATCCTTATCAAGTTGTTCAAGTGCAGGATTGAACTGATCAATGATGCTTTGATCATTAACGAACGAAAGTAACTCTGTAACACGATTATTTGCTAAACAGTGCTCACGATGTTTGTTACACCGCTGCAAGATTTTCCTAGGAAATTGTTCTCTTGCTGCATCAAAGAATTCAGGAGAAAATGGCCATGTTGGATGCTCAGGTGAAAAACCAAGCTTCTCATAACTTTTTTGTAAACGTGATGCAATAATTTGCTCGGCAATATCCTTTTTAAGAACGGGCCCAAGAAACATCTCATCTCGAAAGCGATCCTTAAATGATTGCACAACTTCCTTTTTGAGGATTGTCCATGTCACGTGTAGGCAAGAGACTACAATCAGGGTCTGAAACGTTCTGTCACGCAACGCCATTAACCCACCGCCCAGTCCTTCAATGATCGATTTAGAAATGCGCTGCTCCTCAGAGAGTTCAGGATTTACGCCTGTACCAGAAGCAAGATGATGTTGAGTAACAATAGAATCGAGTTGATCCAATGCCAATATAGATGGACCTCTCAAACTCATTAACCAAGACAATCCCTCAACAATACTCAAGCTGTCCATTGAAGCTCTGGAAAAGCCGAAAGTTGCCTTATCCTCTTTTTCGATTTCAAGACCCTGAAGCCAACAATCTCCTATATTAAAAGCATCAATATCGTTAGAGTTTAACAGTAAGACAGCTCGCACAACATCTTGAAATTTAGTTGCTGCCTGTCGATCTTTTTTAAGCAATGCTGCGAGAATTGCTTTCGTAGCCTTTTCTAAAATTGAAGGAGATGCTTGAGCTAGTCGTTTGAATGAGACAGAACTGCCTGTAAAAGAGATGAGGCATTGAATAAGCTTTTGAAATTGTAGTGTTCCATCAGGCTCAAGCTGCTGTAATGAGCTTATATATCCTCGTAAAAGAGTGTCTGAAAAATCGTGAATGTCGGTCATATCTACCAGAACAAAACCAAAACCATGAGATAAGGCATTTCTTCTCATAGCTGCTAGCAGATGGGTTTTACCCGCCCCAGGTGGTCCGACTATAACCATGCCAAGGGGGGAATTTGGACTATTAGACTGTTTGAGTCGCTCCAGTTCGTTTAAAATCTTTTCTCGTTCTTCGTTATGCAGATTGCCAACATCTTGATCTAAGTTATGCCACACACCTTTAATGTGCATGGTCCAATCAAAATCAACTTCTCTTAATGCACGTAAGGCTAGCTCCTGGTTCAACATGGTTCTTTACCTTTTCTTTTGAACAATGTGAAACTTATGACCGTCGATGTCTAAAGCAGCTCGCTCATCCTCAGAACTGATTGATGTTGGGTCTTCTAAAGGCACAAGAATAAGTGCGTCTGCAAGTTGCATCTTACGTAGTGTCTTATCAACATCTGCACGCGGTAGATCACCCAAACACTGGCGTAACTCTGATAGACGTACTCCAACCTCGTAATCACTTTTAGTAGTTTTTGCATACGCCCTCCGGATTGCATCTTCTAAATTAGAAAAGTTTGTAGATGTATCATCTGAACGAACCTCTAGGTTCGCTGAGGCTATGGGAGTACTACTTGAATCTTCATGTACCCTGTGTTGAGGACGTAAAAAAGTTGCTAGTGAAATTTCGTGTAACTGTAAATTTGCTTTGATTATTCTCAGTAAGGCTTCAATAGTCGGTACAATGTTCTTTGTGTATTTGGATTTTGGAAGTTCCACCTCGAAATTCTCTACAGCCCAATCCCAAGCCTTACTAGTCAGAACAATATGTTTTGCTGAACCCTTAAGGTTCATACCTTCCTCTCTAAACTGCTTACGCTCCTTAAGCTCAATTAAACCTGCACCTACTAATTCTTTCCTCTCATCAGGATCTAAATCAGGTTTAACCATAGACATCGCTGGTTGTTCGCCACTAATCAAAAGGCTCCACAACACAAGGGCTTGTTTGGGGGTTGGCTGAAAACTCATTACTGTGCCTCACTTTTTGAATGTTGACTGCGACGAAACCTTACCACGTCGCGGATCTTTTCTACAGCAATCTCAACATCATTAACTACTTCATCATGAGGCATTCTCAAAACGCTGTATCCGGAGATAAGCAATTCGTAGTCTCGGTGGCGATCCGCACCAAAAGCAAACGCATTTCCATGATGCCGGTAGCCATCTACTTCAACTACAACCTTACCCTCTGACCAAAGCAGATCAACCAGATATCGACTGCCACGTAATGTTTCTACATTCTGGTTAAAGCAAAAAAGTGGCGCTAACTCAGCATCATGGGACAATCTTCTCGCTAAAATTTGCTCACCAGGGCTAAATGGGTGAGGGTTGCCTTGAATCGGCCAGATCGTGTGCCTGGATTCTTCACTTGTTGGACGATCAGCCGTTTGTTGGGTCGAAGGAGAAATTGCGATCGCGCCGTAAAGAATAGAATCCAGTTCCTGCTGATTTGCAAGGTGATCAGGAATTAAAACAGCCACACGAGCCTTTGTTTCTTTTGCCAGCCAAGTTGCGGCTCTCGCCAGACTCAGAAGGCGATGATTTTGGGGGTGGCGATCGCCCATTGCCAGAACAATCACCAGATTGTGTGGCGCGATCGCTAATCCCAGTTGAGAAACCTGAATCGCCCTGGAAAACCTATGCAGCACGGGTACGTTGCCCGCTTGACATGCGCCCACAGCAGCCTTCAGCCAGGGCACACAGACATCCTGCCGTGTTGCCTGAAGTTCTTGCAGCTTGAATTGATTGAGCAAAGCATCTTCAAGCACAGGTTCTCTTGATGAGTGGAACGTCTCTGCTTGTCCATACCAGGATGGCCAAATGGCCAGGGTTACTTTCGCCAGAGCCTGAAGAATGTCCTCTAGAATTGATTCATGATCCGGGAGCTTGTCCCAGGTATGAACCACAAATTTCCGATCAATCCAACCTGTCAGCTCGACTGCTTCCAGGCGGGAGAGCGCTGCAACAATGTCAACACAAACCAATGTCCTAACCTCACCCATTGGAATCTGAGCGAGGTGGTTGCTAAACATGGAATTTCTCCGTAATTTTCTTCATGCCAATGAGGTGCAGGAGTCAAAAGATGTTGCCAGGATGTACTAGAAGGATAACGTTTTGACTGAGCAATCTACCTTTGAAACTGTCGTATTTCCCTCTAAACATCAGATCCGGCGGGTTAGGGATTACATTCAAAAAACCTGGAAAACCCTGTATCGATCGCACGAACACCTGCTCCAGGCTGCCCGTGATCCAAAGATTGAGCACGCGGCGGGAACTCCCTGGCTGGTCTACATTTCACCCCAAGAGGACAAAGCCAGGATTGAACAATCGTTACAGCAGACAATCAGTGCAGACGAGTGGAGCCAGATTGAGCTGCGGGTATTGCCTGCCGAGATCGAGCAGATTCAAGAGCACGGGTTACTCTATCTGCCCCATTCCTATGTGGTTCCAGGCGGACGATTTAACGAGATGTATGGTTGGGATAGCTACTTTATCCAGATGGGATTGCTGCGCGATGGAGAGGTGGAGCTGGCCAAAAGTATGGTGGAGCAACTGCTGTATGAAGTTGAGCACTACGGCACGATGTTGAATGCAAACCGAACCTACACGTTGGCGCGATCGCAGCCGCCAGTGCTTACCCCAATGGTTCTGGCGGTGTTTCAGCACACGCAAGACGAGGCATGGTTACAGTCTGCTCTGCCTACTCTGGAGCGTTACTACTATTACTGGACGGTGCCGCCACACTTAAATCAGGCAACTGGACTCTCACGCTATTACGCCCTGGGAGAGGGTCCGGCTCCAGAGGTGCTCTTCTCCGAAAAAGACGAGCAGGGCAGAACTCACTACGATCGCGTGCGCGAATACTACCAGCGCTTTGACGTGGATGACTACGATGTCAGCCTTTACTATGACCGGGAACAGGATTGCTTGACCGATTTGTTTTACAAAGGCGATCGCTCCATGCGCGAATCTGGGTTTGATATTTCCAATCGCTTTGGGCCGTTTAGTGTGGATATCATTCACTACGCACCCGTTTGTTTGAATGTGTTGCTGTACAAAATGGAGCAGGACATTGCCCAGATTGATGAAATTTTGGGACTCAAAGAAGCGGCGCAACAGTGGCGCGATCGTGCCGATGAACGGCATCAACGAATTGATCAATTTCTCTGGGACGAAGCTGCCGGACTGTATTTTGATTACAACTTGGGCACGGGCGATCGACGTTGCTATGAGTTTGCAGTCACCTTTTATCCACTCTGGGCAGGGATCGCTTCCAACGATCAAGCTCAGCAAGTTGCACAGAATCTGGAGCTGTTTGAGGCTCCCGGTGGTTTGCTGACCAGTACTCATGTCAGCGGTAACCAGTGGGATGCCCCCTTTGGCTGGGCCCCGTTGAATTTGATTGCGGTTCAGGGACTGCAGCGGTACGGCTACACTGAAAAGGCTCAACGAATTGCCCGAAAGTTCATTGCCATGCTGGTCAAGGAATTTGAGAAATACAGCACTTTGGTTGAGAAGTACGATGTTTGCACCTGCTCTTCCAATGTTTCAGATGAAATCTTTTTTGGCTACAGTTCCAATGAGATCGGCTTTGGCTGGACAAATGCAGTCTTTTTGGAACTGCTGGCTATTTCAGAAACGACTACGGGATCAGCTCTTTACTGACTTTTAACTGGCTGGTTATTTCTGCCCTAGTGTACTAGATTTGTCAAGATTCTGTAGAGACACAACATATTACGTTCCTATTGGTCACGAAACCTGCCAAGATCTCCAGATAAACCGCTATTAACCCATACGGGTGTTGGTTTTTCTGCGTCAACCAACCTACGATATCTTCAATTTAAAGAGAACCACTTACTTAGTAAATTTTTGGAACAAATTTAGCTGCTAGCCAAGTCTGAAATGGTATTAGCTAAGGTACAGTCATGGGCTTGAACCTTCTGGGACAACGGCAACTCGATAACAACTCAGACAAACCGCTGGGTGGACGATACAAAGTGATTTGCCAGTTAGGGGTGGGTGGCTTCGGTCAGACCTTTCTGGTAGAAGATCTTCACCTACCTGACCATCCCCAGTGTGTGCTAAAGCAATTTAAGCCGCAATTGCAAGATGCGGAACACCTGCAACGCGCTTCGCGCATGTTTGACACTGAGGCAAGGGTGCTGTACCGATTGGGCAATCATGACCAAATTCCTCGCCTGCTGGCCCACTTCGAGGAAGAGCAGGAATTTTACTTAGCCCAAGAACTGATCGTTGGAGAGCCGCTCGATCATCTGCTGTCTAAGTACCCAGTTTGGAGCGAGAGACTGGTCGTTGCTCTGCTAAAAGACATCCTGGAGGCGTTGACGTTTGTCCATCAGCAAGGAGTCATTCATCGGGATATCAAACCCTCGAATTTAATTCGGCGTCAAACAGACGGCAAGATTGTGCTGATTGACTTTGGAGCGGTTAAGCAGGTCAGTACCGGAACCATTGATCTCAAACAGGGGCAGTCTAATCTGACGATCGCGATCGGCACCCAGGGCTATATGCCGAATGAGCAATTGGCAGGTCACCCGCGCTTTAGCAGTGATGTTTATGCCGTGGGGATAGTGGCCGTTGAGGCGCTCACAGGGGTCCATCCCAAAAATCTCAAGGAAGACCCTGGCACAAGCGAAATTGCATGGCAACATCGGGCACTCTCCGTCTGTCCAGAGCTAGTGGACGTTTTGAGCCGCATGATTCGCTATGATTTTCGCGATCGCTACTCAACCGCCGCTGAAGCTCTGGAAGCCTTGCACACCCTGCCAATTGAGCTATTGGAATCTCCACTAAACTTTTCTGCGGAGCTAAAACAATCCTCTATTTCTGCTGCCACACTGGACTGGTTGCCGGAGCCAACAGATGTTCCGCAGGGCGTTCCTGGTGGTGCATCGACGGATAAAGTAAAATCGGACACTGCGGTTGTTCCAGTACCGCAACCGACCATCACAGCACCACGTCACGCGCGATCGCAGCGTGTAGCGCTGCAGCAATCCCTCTCTTCATTGCCTACCCGAACGGTTCACTCGCTGTCGCCCACCCAGCCGTCTGTCAAGCGACGGCTTCCGGCGAAGCATTGGTTGTTTTTGGGGGGTTTAGCCGCTGTCTCACTGGTGGTACTCCTGACCAAACCATTCCAGTCGCTGCAGCTTGCGTCTCGGCTCTCCACAAACACGCCGATCGCAAGTCCCTCTCCCGCTGCAATTGCCTCTTCCCCTTCACCCACGCTGCGACCCATTAGTGCAAAGGTTACAAAAACTCCAGGCACCTCTGCCGCTACTCCTTCGCCATCGCCGAACTCTCAAGGCAATCCAGCGAATCCTCCAACGGCTTCTGGCACGTCCACTACTTCCCCATCCTCCCCAGCTCCCCAAATCGCCGCTACCAGTCCTCCGCAAGCTCCCAGCTCTGAAAAGCCCTCCAATTCTCCTCCCCCCGCGCCAGCATCCCAGGCTGCAGGTGTGCTGAAGCAGGCCAGGCAACTGCAAGCGAGAGGACAATTTCAAAGCGCATTGGCACTCTACGATCAAGCGCTTCGTCTCAATCCCAGTAGTGCTGAAGCCTATTGGGGCCGCTGCTACAATCTGAACAACTTGCGACGTTTGAAAGCCGCGATGGCTGCCTGTGATCAGGCGCTAGCGCTGAATCCAAACTATCCAGACGCGCTCTGGAGCAAGGGCTATATCCTGGACAAACTGCAACGACACTCAGAATCACTGGAACTGTACGAACAGGCGATCGCGCTCAAACCCAACTTCCCCGAAGCCTGGAGCAACAAAGGAGCCGCCTTGCTGATGCTGCGCCGCCCCGCCGAAGCCCTGTCATCCTTTGATCAAGCCATCAAGTTAAAACCTAACTTTGCCGAGGCCTGGAGTAACCGAGGGGCCGCCCTGTGGAGCTTACGAGAGTTTGACCAGGCGATCGCCTCGATCGACAAAGCCATTCAACTGAATCCCAACTACCAGGATGCCAGAAGCCTGCGCCACCAAATTCGGCAGCAGATTGGACAGTGATCCAGTACTACTCAACAGGTCTCTGAACAGGGTGTGGTTTCAAGGATGAGCCAACATAGAGTGCGATCGCGCTCCAAACCAGCCCAAAGGTAACCAGATGAGCCGGTGTAAATGGCTCATGATAAAGAAACACCCCCAGCAGCAGTTGCAAACTGGGTGCCAGATATTGGAAGAACCCCAGGGTTGAGAGACGCAAGCGTTTTGCCGCTGTGTTAAACCACAGTAACGGCAACGACGTAACCATACCACTTCCAATACACAGAGCGGTAATTGCACTATTCCCTTGCCAGTGAGTTGTGTCGGTAGCAGACCAGTAGCTGATCAACCCGATCGCTACCGGCGTAATCAGCAGCGTTTCTATGGTCAACCCCACCATTGGCGCGATCGCCGCTGACTTGCGGAGCAAGCCGTAGAACCCAAATGAGAACGCCAGCGCCAGCGCCATCCAGGGAGGTGCTCCCATCTGCCAGATGAAGGTTGCCACCCCCAGTGCCGCTAGCGCAACAGCGCTAATTTGCAGTTGGTTGAGCCGCTCTTTGAGAAACACAACCCCCAGCAGGACATTGACCAGCGGATTGATGTAATAACCCAGACTTGTCTCGATCACTCGATCGGTATTCACACCATAGATGTACAACCCCCAATTGCCAGCAAGAATGGTTGCTGTCAGGAATAGAAGTCCCAATTGTCGAGGCGAGTGCCATACTGCTGCAATCTCCTGGAGCCGTCGTTGAACCAACAGTAGCCCAGCCAGAAATACCATCGACCATAGAATGCGATGACTCAGAACTTCGATCGCAGGAATTGGGCCAAACAACTTCCAGTAGAGCGGCAGCAATCCCCAGGCGGTATAGGCAAAAACAGCGTAAAGTGCTCCAGATTCTAGAACTGGGCGGGCAGTAGAGGAAGAAGGTTGAAAGCTCAACGGCAACAGCTAGGTAGACAAGTACCGTCATCATGGAGTCGCCCCATCTCCCTAGCCATCCTGCTATGAGGTGAACCGCTTGCAAAAACGACCAAAAATATTTCCCGTGCGTAGAGTCCTTTTTGTAGATAATGGTGTCCATTGATTGCTACCTTATACGATTAAGAAAAATCTGACTTGATTCGCTATGACAACGGCAGCTCAGGCAACGCACTTTCAATACAATCCTGTATACAAGCCAAAGCAACTGATATGCGGCTCAGGGCAAACAGCGGTTATCACCGGATGGACTGTGAAACAGTTTGTGGCAAAGCAGCTAGAGTCTCACGAATATGCTGTGATAGGGCAGCTTTACAGCCCAACGAGAGGAATCAGCCTCCTGCTTCGCAATCTACTGGCTAATCCTCAGGTTCGCTTTCTGGTGGTTATTAATGCAACGAAAGAAGATCGCAATGCTGGTGGTTCTGATTGCCTACTAGACTTCTTTCGCAACGGTTTTGTGGAAGGTGTGAGTGATAGTGGCCGTCGCTGTTGGGTGGTTCGTTCTGCGATTCCAGGTTATATCGATTTAGAAATTGAGGCAGATGCTTTAGAGAGGCTACGGGCATCGATTGAGTGGAAAGCAGCTAAATCAGTTGCTGATGCCGTGAGTCTGGTTAAGTCCTTTGCGTTGAGAAAAGCCGTCGAGCCGTGGGGAGAAAGCTTGATTTTTCCCCTAACTACAGTGACACCAACGGTTCTACCTGGACCTCGTTATGGTCATCGAATAGAAGGTAGGACAATTGCAGAAACTTGGGTGAAGATTATCCATCGAATTAAGACAACCGGAACGATTCGACCGACCGGTTATGACGGTTCCTGGCAAGAATTGATTGACTTAATGGCAGTGATCACAGATGAACCTGAAGACTTCTACTTTCCAGAGCCAAATTACTTACCCTGCGATCAGTCATTTATTACTGAATACATTTCCCAGATTAGAGACGATGCTCCTCAGCAAGAAGGAGTGAAGTACACATATGGACAACGCTTGCGTTCTTCGTTTGGACAGGATCAAATTGAGCAGGTTATTCGGAAACTCATCAACGAAATTGATGCAGCTAGCGCGGTTATGTCATTGTGGCGTGTGGAAGATCATGATGCTGGAGGTAGTCCGTGCTTAAATCATATTTGGTTAAGAGTCGTCGATAACGAATTATCTCTTACAGCGGTGTTTCGGAGTAATGATATGTTTTCTGCCTGGCCCGCTAACGCGATCGGCCTACGTGCTTTACAAGCGCATATCAGAGACTCAATTGCCGATCGCTCTCACTACAATTTGCGCTTGGGACCACTAATCACAATCAGTCAAAGTGCTCATATCTATGATGACTGTTGGGAAAATGCGGATAGGCTAATAGCAAATCAATATCCTGCAATTTGCAATCAACGACATTACGATGATCCCTGCGGCAATTTTTTAATTGAAGCTGATGACAAAGAGATAATTGTTACGCAAACAACCCCTGGTAGTGGTGAGATTGTTAAACAATACTCTGGTAAAGATCCACTTAGACTAGTGCGCGAAATCTGCTCTAATTCCCCGGCAATACAACCGGATCACATTGGTTACTTAGGAATAGAACTGCAGAAAGTAGTGGAGTGCTTTAGAACTGGTAAACAATATATTCAAGACAGATGACTTCTGATGAACAACAACGGCCAAGTTGGGATGAATACTTCATCATGCTGGCTAAGTTAGCGGCTATTCGTTCTACGTGTATAGCACGTCAGGTTGGTGCTGTTATTGTCATGAACAAACGGGTATTAGCGACGGGTTATAACGGCCCTCCATCAGGTTCAGCCCATTGCATTGACCAGGGATATTGCTATCCTGGATTGGTGAATTGTGATGCAAGTAAAACTCTCCCATCCCGTGCAATTCACGCTGAGGCAAATGCGATCGCCCAAGCTGCGAAGCACGGTATTTCCACTAGGGGCGCAAGTATTTATGTAACTCTGGAACCTTGTTTATCGTGCTTAAAGTTAATTATTTCAGCGGGAATCTCTGAGGTTTACTATGAAACGGCTTTTAACACTCAGGAGAACATCTCTTTGAGAGATACATTCATTAGTGAAGGTTTGATTAACTTAAAGCAAATTCAGTTGTCTAAAACAAGCCTTGAAAAAGCAATCTTACTCCTGAACGATCCTGCATCTAGTCGGTTACTAACCACAGACGCAACATAGTATCTTAACCGTTCTAATTCTCGTAATCTGAATATGCTCTCTGATACGAATATTCGTCAAGAAATAGCCAAACGACAAAATAGCCCGGATGAAGGGATTTTTATAGATCCCTTTGAGGATAAATGTTTAACACCTGTTGGTTATGACCTGCGAGTAGGTAAACAGGGCTTCTCTTGGAAGAATAAAGAAGTAGTTGATATAGAGCTTGATAGAAAGATTCGAATCGAGCCGAATGACACAGTGATAGTTCAAACTTTAGAATCTGTAAGTCTTTCAAAAGGATTTTCAGGTACTATACATTCGATGGTTTCAAAAGTGATTCCAAAAGGTCTTTCTCACATATCAACCACTATCGATCCGGGATGGACGGGGAAACTTCTTATCTCTGTTCATAATTTCTATGACATTCCCACAGAATTAAGATTCGATGAAAAGTTTTGTACAATCTGTTTTTATACTGTTAACCTTGAAGCTACCAAAGGTACCGGAAACCCCTCTGATAGGGATGATATATGGGATGGATTACTAGAAAAAGCTAGGGAACAAGAAAAAAGAGTTAAAGAGGAGCGAAAGAAAGAGGAAAGGAGAAGAAGACAAAAGAATAATCTTCGAATCTTTCTTCTACTGGTAATCTCCGCATGTGCTTTATTTACGGGACTTGTTATCTCTCCTAAAGATCCATCGTTAGGTGCTGCTATAGCAGCTGTTTTAGCTGTAATAGTTCCTATTGTTCTAGAGTCGTTAAAACCAGGGTAAATGTAATGAATCAAGCTTGCTTAAGTAAGAAAATATACATTTCGGGTGCATTAACTGGAATTAAAGAATCGGAAAAGATAAAGGATTTTTATGAATCAATAGGTTTGCTTTGTGATCAGTTAGCGTTTCAAACACACATACCACATTTATATACCGACCCTTTAAAGAATCCTGAAATTAGCCCTCGACAGGTTTTTGAAATGGATAAGCGTCAGGTTAACGCAGCAGACTTGGTTATTGCATACCTTGGATGCCCTTCTTTTGGTGTAGGTATGGAATTGGCCTATGCAGATACGAATAATATTCCTATTATTCTTTTATATGAACGAGAGAGGATTATATCCAGATTTCCACGCGGTATACCTAGCATAGTTGCAGAAATACAGTTCACAAGCTACGAAGATGCCCTAGAGCAGCTTAGAAACATTCTAATTAATTGGATTTGAATGTTGGTCATTGGTAGTTGGTTGTTGTGCATCTTACCTTTTGGGCTCTATCGTATGAGTTATGCTAATCAATAGCTAAATGCCAGCCCATTAAGCAGCGTAACTGAAAGTTGTCAAAGTTTCTGAACCCATAACCGGAGCGCTTGATCAACTTCAGTTTATTGTTAATACCCTCCACAGCACCACTGGTTGTGCAGTTGTCAAAATACGCGGTTACTTCACCAAACCATCGGCAAATAGTACCAACACTTTTCTGAAATGTTTCCTGAGCTTCAGCCAGCCAATCGAGCAATTGAAAGGTTCCATCTCCCTAAGCTTTCGCTTGCACAAAGATAGCTCTAAACAGCAATTCTCGGTATGAGAATGATTCTCGCCCAAATATCTGATTTCAATTACCCTAAATGGCTGAGACCCGCATTCTACCGTTCAGGAAATTGAGCAAGAAAGCTTTTGGAGGCTCTGATTTCAGTACAAACGTTTCAAAATGAGAATTGCTGCAAATTCACTCGAACAGAAGCGATCGCGTTTCCGACCCAAAGCCTGCATCGCCGCTTCTGCATTCAAACTAAAATGAACCTACGCTGATTAACTCGTGTCTATGGTTACTGCCATCCCGATCAATCTCCCCCGTCAATTGCGCGTTAGCGATGAGCAGTTTTTGCAGTTCGTCAACGCGAACCCTGAATTGCGATTGGAGCGTACCGCAACTGGAGAATTGATCATCATGGCACCGACGGGCAGCGAAGGCGGTCACTATAATGCTGAGCTAAATGTTGATGTCGGGATTTGGAATCGCCAGGTACAAGCGGGTAAAGTGTTTGATTCCTCGACGGGGTTTCGATTACCGAATGGGGCGATTCGATCGCCGGATGTTGCCTGGGTTGCGTGCGATCGCTGGACTACCCTGAGTTCGGAGCAACGCAAAGGTTTTGCACCCATCTGTCCCGATTTTGTCATTGAGCTGGTTTCTGAGAGCGATACGCTTGAGGATCTGGGTAGCGTTCCACAAGTGTGGGTACCTTCGGTCAAATGGTGCACCCAAGCCTTTTCCAGATTGAGACCAACATGTCTAGAACACGACTAACTGACGTTACGGAAGAGGGGCTAAAACCTTGCTTCATATTCAATCACAGCGCGTGTGTCGCCAGAAAAGTCTGTGGAGCTGCGTAGAAGTAGGAAATCGTTGATCCGGTAGCGGAGTCCAAACTGAGGGGGTTGGTTATTGGTCAGAATCTTGACGACGCTAACGGAGAGGGCGGGAGTAATGTCAACGGCGGCTTCCGCTGCCAGCCCCAGCGTGCCTGTATCCCCAGATTCTCGTGCTTCCTCGTCGTCGCGGGTGGTGGTCGGGAAAAGGCGGAACTCACTCAGACCGAGTGCATTGCCGATGAAGCCCTGGATATTGCTTAACAGGGCAGAACCCGCCAGGTTGGCAACGCCCAACAGGGTGTCACCCCGCCCCAGGGTATCTACGAAACTGCCGCCAATCAGAGCAACAATCTCTTCTTCACTGCGGGGTGGACTGCTGGAAAGCCGGAGATTTTCCGAAAGTCGGCTGGCGGGACCATTCACCTCGGCGCGAACTCTGACGGTTTGCAGGGAGCCGTAGCTGGTGGCGGGGGCGGGCACATCCAGAATTTCGGATTGGGAGAGGATCGAGGGCTGACGGCGACTGGTAACTTCGGGCACGAGGGCAACCAGGCGAATGTTGAGTTCCGGATCTAGTTTGCGATCGGGCGTAAACACAGCAGTTTGAGGATAGCCGCGCTCCAGGGTGAACTGGGTGGTGAACAAGTTGACCTGGCCAGATCGCAGACGAATGGTGCCATCGGGGCGCAGCTCATTTAGATTGCCATTAATAATCAGATCGCCGGTTGCCACGAAGCTGATGATTGGCTGACTGGTGATCACAACGCGATCGCCGAGGGTCAATTGCAGATCCGAAAACTCAACTGCGGAGTTCGGTGATCCGTCTCCATTGACTTGCGCTGTAATGTCTTTCGTTGGTTCTGGCAATAACACTTGACCATCACTGAGCCGGATCAGTCCGCCAATCACTGGATCGAGGGCGGTTCCGGTCACCGTCACATCCCCATTCACACCCCCTTGATATAGCCCCTTCAAGTTCAGTCTGATTTGGTTGAGGGCAACCGTGAGCAGATTTTGCTGGTCTGGATCGTCGGCTGTGAGGCGATTGGAAAGCGGAATCACCCCGGTCGCAGAGACCTTGCCACGGCTGAACGATCCGGTGAGCTGCTCTACGCGGACGCGATCGGTATCAAACCGGGCGACTCCAGTCACATTGGTCAGGGGATCGGGGAGTGCTCTAGCCTGCAGTGTCGCGTCTTCAACTCTGGCAATTCCGGTGATCACCGGAATTGCGAAGGTTCCTCGTACCCGGGCCCTGACTTCGCCTTTGCCATCCACCCAGGCTACTTGATTGGTGAGTACGTTCAGTAGCGCCAACCCTTCGTTTTTGACGTTAATGTCCAGGCTGATCTGATTACTGGCGGGAACGGCTTTCGCGATCGGCAAGGGAAGGCTGCCAATAATGTACAGCGGCTCTTTCTCCGTAATCGCTAAGGTGTTGGTGAAGTCTAATCGAGCGTTGGCGTAGGTGAAACTGCCGCGTGCTTCTTGTACAGGTGTGCCGTTGAGGACTCCATTGGCAAGCGATAAAGAGCCAATGACTTGAGGGTTATCGATGCTGCCGGAGATGGTGGCGGTCGCGTTCAGCAGTCCTTGAACATTCAGGGGGAGCGGCACCAGCCCAGTCAGAGTCTCAACGGGCAAATTCTCTACCCGAAGCTGTCCCGATTGCTGCTTGCCACCAATTTGGCCAGAGAAGGCAACCACAGCCTGGTCAGACTGGAGGCGCAACGGTAGCAACGTCACGGCCCCGTTCTCGAAGCTGCCCACTGCAACCACCTGTTCGGCTGAGAACCGTCCCCATTTGAAGTCTTGTCCACGCAAATCAAAGGTTGCCTTCAGCCCGTTTCGCAGAGAACCACCAAAGTCAATGGTTCCGGCAAATTTGCCTGCAGTTCCCGCAGCTCTGGAATCGGAGCACTATCCCGTTGTGCTCTCTGCTGCGCCAGTAGGGCTTCTATCTCAGACAGGCGACGCAACTGTTCTTGAATGGGGACCCCGTCCAAGTCAACCGGGACTGTCCGCACAGTATCGGCTACACCGTAGCTGGGCGGGTTGAGTCCACGCCCAAAATCTTGCAGATCAAAAAATTGCAGGAAGCCCAGTACATCCTGAATTTCGCCCTGCACTACCTTGATTTGCCCTTGCACTTGAGGATTAAAACCAAGCTGGGTGGCGGTGCCGTTGATTTGCAGAATTGTGTTACCGCGTCGCAATTCAGCACCAGTCAGGGTCGCCGTGCCATTCGCAAAGCTAATCCGTCCCCCAAACCGATCAGCCCGATAGCTTCCCAACGATGGTTGGCGATCGCCAGTTCTCCAGCCGCCGTGCCTCGATCCAGGTTGATTGCCAGGTTGCCATTCAGGGTTCCGCCGGGAGCAAACTGAACCGGAATGCCAGCCACTTTGGCCAGCGCTAAGGGGAAGTTGCGCACTTCGGTAAGCAGGAGTCCACCCTGGGTTCTACCCTGGGCAAATGCATCGCCCCGCCGGATCTCAAAGGCGATCGGGCGATTGCGGGAATCGAGCGTTGCGGCAATGCGATCGCGCTGCCCCCTCAAATCCAGGTTAATACCCTGTTGAGCATAGCGCAGCCGACCTTGCAGCAATGGCTCGAAGGCAACCCCATTCAGGACAAACTGTTTCAGTCCCACATTGCCCGTCACTGTCGGAGCTGTGGGAGCACCCGTTATCCGCCCCACAAAGTCGGTGCGTCCGGAATACTGGACATTGTTGGGAGCAGGGATGCCAAAATCCTGCAGATTGTAGTCACTGAGGCGGACGTTCAGATCCAGCCCGGTGATTGCTGGGGTGCCTTCCAATCGAGTGCGATCGCGCCATCAGCGCTAAATCCAGGAGCGGTTGCCTGCTGCACGAGGATCTGTTGACCATTCCACCGCACCTGAGCTGTGAGCGGACGTTTTAGGAGCGAGATTCCCTCTGAAAAACGGACCTCTCCCTGGGCGCGAATATCCGACGGCTTGAATGAGTCCAGTGAACCAGAGGCGTTGAACTTGCCGCTGAATAACCCGCGCAGGTCAGCCGAGAACTGCTTGAGGGGGATTCCGGAACCAGTGACCACTGCCTGCCAGCGCCCATTCGCGGCCACAGCCTCGGCTCCCACCGTCCCTCCCGCAATGCTGAACAGCGTGTTGCGCAGGGTGGTGACGCCATTCGCCACCAGGATCTCGCCCGAACCGGGGTAGGTCGCCTGGGGCGCACGCCAGCGCACAAACGTGCGCACATTGTCCGCTGAACCCGAAATCTGGGCTTGAGCATCAACTCGGCGAATGTCTACTGGAAAAGGATTTCCGTCGTTGTAAACACGGGCGATTGCATCGCCTGGCACATTGGTCGCCAACAGGTTCAATGCAATCTGCGTGCGGGGTTTTCCGGCAGCATCCGTCGCCCCCAAGTCAAAGCGTCCAGAGCCGGTCACCTGTCCGCCAGTCGTTGGAAAGGCTTGCAGTCCTTGAATCACCACTTCCTCTGCCGCTGTGTCAAGCTTGAAGGCGGCATTGTAGCGACTCAGATCGACGCGATCGATCGTTCCAGGCTTCGTGCTCCGAGCAATACCAGACAAAACCGGCTTTGCGATCGGGCCGGTTAGCTTCAAATCGGACTGCACTTGCCCGGTCACCGAGAACGGCAACGCCACCTTCAGGGTCTGCAGCACAGCGGGCAGGCTCACGGGTTTGACCTTCGCGGTAATGTTGAAGCCTTTGTCCTGGACAACGGTTCCATTTGCCACCAGCGGAACCTTGCCATACACTGCATTCACATCCTCCAGCCGAATTTCGATTCCCTGAAATCGCAGTCCTCCCCTGGCTTGAGTGAACGACTGAGGAAGTTTGGGAATCGTCAACGTGACGCCCTCAAACTGGGCTGTCCCGTTAATCAGCGGTTGCTCAATATTGGGACGCAATTGCACCGTGATATTGCCACTGGCGCGCCCAGTTGGCAGATCAAAGGGTAGATTAACGAGGCGATCGATGTCAGCCACCAGGAGATTCTTGGCCCGGATGCTCAAGTTCGTGTCCTGAGCGGGCAGGCGAGTTTCCCCCCTAAGCTGCAAATCTCCGCCCGTTTTGGATTGCCCCTTCAGCTCATAGGCAAATCGCTTGCTCTTGTCAAAAATATCCGCTTTACCGTTGACCTGGGAGAGTGTGATGGGCGATCGCTGACCCCTCACCGTCCCGATCGGCAACAACACCGCATTCCCATCCCGCACCCGAATCGTCTCCAGCTCAATGAAACCCTCTTCCTGCTCGCGAATTTTGGTGCCAATCCAGCCTTGTTTCTCTTGCTCTAGATAAATCTCTGGCTTCACCAGGGTGACATCCAGCTTCAGTTTTCGCGTTAGCAGTACCTGCAGCGGATTAAACCCGACTGCGATCGCCTCCACCGTAGCCCGGTCTGGATCAGTTGCTGTCGGTGGCAACGAGGACGAACCAAACCTCAAACTGGTCAAGCTAAACCGCTCCACCTCACCCACCTGCACAGGGCGGCTCAGTGTTTTGGTCAAGCTATCTGCGACCAAAGGCGCTAGCTGCTCATTCACAAACATCCATCCCCACCAGGCAGCACCGCCCAGCCCTGCCAGCAATCCAAGTCCAACAGGAAGGGCAATACGGCGCAGCCGCCGGAAGCGACGGCGAACAGAGGGAGTGGGTTCAAGATTAGGGTCGCGATCGGGAGTGGGCGAATTTGTCATTGCTGAGAGATGAGACAGGTGAGCACTGGAGAAAATATACCGTCTACACTACCGATTCTTGAATCAGAGTCAATAATTATCTGGACAGTCCTTGATCTGGATATGGAAGGCGAGAGGCAGAGGAAGTGAAGGGGTGAAGGGATGAAGGGTAATAGGTCTCTTCATCTCTTCACCTCTTCATCTCTTCATCCCCCTATCTCCCCCACCAATCGGTAGAATGGGGAAAACATTCAAAAACAAGCGGACTTCCATGATCCCTACCGTTATTGAACAGTCTGGTCGAGGCGAACGTGCCTTTGATATTTACTCCCGATTGCTGCGGGAACGGATTGTCTTCCTGGGGCAGCAGATTGATTCTGACCTGGCAAACTTAATCGTTGCTCAACTGCTTTTCCTGGATGCTGAAGACCCTGAGAAAGATATTTACCTCTATATCAATTCTCCAGGTGGGTCTGTCTCTGCTGGAATGGGCATTTACGATACGATCAAGCAAATTCGTCCGGAGGTCTGCACCATCTGTCTCGGACTCGCTGCCAGCATGGGTGCTTTCCTACTTAGTGCTGGAGAAAAGGGTAAGCGGATGAGCTTACCTCACTCGCGGATTATGATCCACCAACCGCTTGGTGGCGCTCAGGGACAAGCCACCGATATTGAAATCCAAGCTAGAGAGATCCTCTACCACAAGCAACGGCTGAACGAAATGCTGGCAGATCATACTGGGCAGCCACTTGAACGCATCCAGGAGGACACCGAGCGCGACTTTTTTATGTCTGCAGAGGAAGCGAAGGACTATGGTTTGATTGACCAGGTCATCGATCGCCGCCTCTCCGCAACCCGTCCCATCGCCGCCGCTTAGTGGAATCAAGAATTACGAATGGGTTAAGGTCAAAGCCAGCAGTTTTCAACCCGAACGAGAGAGGCATGAGAACGAGCAAGCATTGAATCGTCAACTGATAGGAATACAGGACTCCAAGTCCAAAGCTGAAGAAATCCGAATACTGACTGACGATTTGGGCGATCGACGATAACGTAGACACAGAGCGAAGCCTCCGGTTTTGTAGCGCAGATATTTTGTGCTCAAACGGCAATCAGCATCGATCTGTGTTGCTTTTATAAACGTCTCTAACCCATTTGTAACGGGAGTTTCTATGGTTCTCCAACCCATCTCAAACGACGAATTAGCAGACCAGGTTGTTGATGAAGAAACAGCTAACAATTTGGTTGGAGTGATCGAGACGGTGATAGATAGTCTCGATAGCGACAACACGGCAATGGTCAACCGCAGTGAGACGAGGCATCTTTGGAAGTTTAAGTACGGCACTGTGGAGGTGTTTGTGCAGCTAACGGGATTGACTGAGGAAGATACCTTAACGGTTTGGTCAATGGTGTTGAAGTTGCCTGCAAAGGATGAGCCAACGCTGATGCGTCAATTGTTGGAACGAAACTGGGCCAATACCCTTGAGGCTCGCTTTGGAATCTTTGATGATCAAGTTGTGGTTGTGACGGCACGCGCACTGGCAGACCTGTCTCCCGGTGAAATTTCCCGCGCCATCACAATCGTGGCAACGATCGCGGATGAGAGCGATGAGCCTTTGCAACAAGAATTTGGAACATGAAAGTTATCCAAAATCAAGTACGGTCTCATCACTCAAAATAGGATCGCCCTTGATTGCTGGAAATTCTATCAGGTGTCTTGGGATGGTTCAGGGAACGTCCGTTTAAACTCGTCCAACAAGTCGTCCATTTCTTCGATCGCCTGATTCACATCAATCCTGAGTGTGCCTAAATTGGGTTGTTCCAGGAGTTTCACCAAAAAATCGCGCTTGCCTTCAATCAGCGCAAGCTGTTCTCGCATGGTTTGAGGGTCTAACATGAATGCTCCTTCATCGATTTCAATGCTTAGGCGATATCTGAGAAAGATTTTACCCCTTGTAGGGACGCACGGCCGTAAGTCCAAGGGACACGCTGCGCGCTAGCGAAGCCATGCCGCAGGCTATACGTCCTTACCAAAATCTTTCGGTAGTTTCTTTCCTGGAAATCTCCTTAAGAGGATGTTTTAAAAGTCCTACTGTTGGTAGCAAAGCGTGCAGATCCCCCTAAATCCCCCCTTAATAAGGGGGACTTTGAGCCGAT
>JAAUSG010000298.1 GCA_012034055.1 Leptolyngbyaceae cyanobacterium RU_5_1
GATGCTTTAAATCGTCTGAAGACTGGAAAATGCCATTATTCTGCAACAGCACAAAACCTACTTAAGGAGTTTTATGGCAAGTCCGATTGAATTTAAGCTGTAAATTTTCTGGTGATGGGCGATCGCTATAGGAGCAGGTTTTGATCCCGTAGGGTGTGTATGGGCTTCGCCATTCAAGAAAAGCGGCAGCGTAACGCGCCAGATCCAGGGCTGATAGTGCGTTATGGCGATGCCTAACACACCCTATGCAATCATCGTGAACTTCCGAAATAGGTACGAAACAAACATTGCCGGGTTAATAGATAGGCAACCCATCTACCCATCTACCCACCCACCCATCCACCTATCCCAAACTCTTGGCTAATCGCAATAAATCTTAGGGTAAATGGCTAATCTCAAACCACAGTTGCTTGGGGCTAATGCCAAAGCTGTATTGCAACACGAGAACGATTGCCACAATGGCCAAAATCATTCCTAAACCAACGTTTAAGATTCTAAACAGCAGCCTGATACACAGGATTGCGACTGCGATCGCGGCAACCAATAAAACGACTTGGGAATCTACAGCGCTAAATACGGAATCCATATATTGAAAATTGATTAAGGACTACTCGGTAATGCTATTGACAGGTTGATGATAAACCAACCCAATTGAACGAACGACAAGACTGGAATAGAAGATTTCGTCATTTGTCATTTGTCATTCGTCATTCGACTTTGCTCTTCATCATCTTCATTCCCGCACTGACTTTTTCACCAATTTCTTTTGGAGTTGGGATGAATTTTCCGACGCTCTTCATCTTGGCGCTAATTTTCTCGCTGACTCCTTCTGGCATTGATACTCCCTTCATCTTCATTCCCCTGCTAATTTTCTCGCTGATTTCCTGTGGTGTTGGCATGAACAGTTCTTTGTTCTTAACAAACAGTTGCTTTTTCTGTTCGGGTGTTAATGACGCGAAAATATCTCGCTTGGGTAATGACTTAAACAAACTGCTCAATTCAGATTTTTGGCTAGGAGTGAGCGTTAGCGACTTAAATGCCTTGCGTAGGCTTGCTCCTCCTTCTGAAAATGCAGAACTCAGCTTTTCACGTTGCTCAGGGCTGAGAATGGTTTCGATTTTAGGCAGAAAATCCGTTTCCAGTTGCTTGACCAGAGTTTTTTGCTCCTCGCTCAAGTTAATGCTCTGTAAACCGGGGAAGGAAATTGCCGGTAGGGGTTGCGCTTGAGCCAGATCTGCAACACTCAGGTTGAGTAGAACGATCAGACAGGCAAAAAGTGATATCAAAAAGCGGTTCATTGTTGAATTCCTCTAGAGTTTGAGTGTATGGCAAAGTGGTGAGTGCGAAACGTATTCATGGCAATACTTTCAATAGTTTGGTTTGTCCTGATCTCTCGGAGTATTGCTATACAGCGCTTAAGTGGCAGAGGATGGACGAGTGTGCTGAACATAGGCAGCGATCGCTAAAACAGAAATGATGATCAAGGGAATCACCAGGCTCCACCAGGTTTCTGAGACCAGGACGAAATAGGCGGCCGCGAAGCCGCCCAGGGCAAAGCCGAGAATCACGGGAATGAATCGGCTCATCCGTTCCAGCGCCTCCTCTGCTTCTGGATTGGACTCGCTATCGGCTGGTTGGGATAATTTGGCACTCAGAAATTGCACAAGGTCGATCGTCAGCTGGGTGGTGTTTCCAGTCATCCCTGTTGTGGGAATGTAGCTCTTGAACACATTGTGACCCCCGCTCAAAACAACGGGATCATCCAGCTCACAGGGGTTGGCAGTCGTTATGTAGGCTACTACATTGCCGGAATCCTGATGTTTTTGGGACTGTTCCCGCTAGTCGGTGGCGTGTTGCTGGCCATTCCCAGCGAAATCGCCACTTTGAGCGAGGCAAAGACGTAGGGAAGCGTATGGGGGAAGCCGATTTTCTCAAAAATCTCCACCTGCGAGGCCCCCAGTGCCCGCATTACGTCTTTCATTTCGGGTTCAACGGTGTCTAAGCCAAGCGCAACGTTGACGGCGATCGGGAAAAACGCCAGTAAAAATGCCGTCAGAATGGCTGGAACTGCACCAATTCCAAACCAGAGTGCAAACAAGGGAACCAGCGCAACTTTGGGAATGGTGTTGAAACCCACTAATAGTGGATAGAGAACCACATAGGCAATCCGGGAATAACCAATTAAAAACCCCAGTACGACTCCGGCAATAATTGCCAGCACAAATCCAACTAGCGTTGTGTACAGAGTCTGAAATGAGTTTTCAAAAATTGCCTGACTCTTACTGATGGAGGCTTGTAGGATGGCAGAGGGGGCAGGCAAATTGTAAGCAGGAATTTTGAATACGAGAACCAGAACTTCCCACAATACAAACAGCAAAATGGTTGCTGCGATCGGTAAAACAATCGTGGCGGCTTTAGACCGGGAAAACTTTTCTAGGTTGACCATTGGGTGCTAATTCCGATGAATGTAACGACGTAAGTCGGCAACAATGTGGTTGAAGCGATCGGATGCCATCATGTCCAGCGTGCTAGGACGGGGTAAGTCAACTTTCAATTTGTAGACAATTGAGCTTGGTCGCGGACCCATCACGTAAACCGTATCCGATAGAAATACTGCCTCTCGCAAATCATGGGTGATCAAAATACAAACGCATTTCACCTGCATCCACAAATCCTGTAGCATCACCCACATTTCCTCACGGGTAAATGCATCCAGTGCGCCAAAGGGTTCATCGAGCAGCAGAATTTCTGGTTGATGAATCAGTGGTCGGCAGAGAGATGCCCGTTGCCGCATCCCGCCTGATAACTGCCAGGGAAACTGCTTTTGGAAATCCCGCAGTCCGACGGTACCCAAAAGCTCTTGTGCAGACTGAATAAACTGCTCCCGTCGTTTCGGGTTTTTGAATTCCCGCTTGTAGGGCTGCACCACTTCCAATGGCAGCAACACATTGTTGAGTGTATTGCGCCACGGCATCATAACGGGATTTTGGAACGCAATCCCAACGTTTTTGAGTGGTTTCGTAATCGTCTGACCGCGAACGCGAATCTCTCCAATCGGTGCTGGGGCGAGTCCTGAGACCATCCGCAAAATTGATGTTTTTCCACATCCACTCGGACTAACGAACGAGACAAACTAGTCCTGTGATGGGGCCACTGACCTCTACGGCTGCCAACCCTACGATGCTGCAGGTGACATCTGTATCCCAGCTCTCGGATGTGCGGCCGACAGATTGGGCATTTCAAGCACTGCAGTCATTGGTTGAGCGCTATGGGTGCATTGTCGGCTATCCAGACAAAACCTATCGCGGCGATCGGGCAACGACTCGCTATGAGTTTGCTGCTGGGTTAAACGCCTGCTTGGACAAGATCCAGGAGTTGATTGCAGCCTCCACAGCTGATTTCGTCAGGAAGGAAGACCTGGAAACGATTAAGAAACTGCAGGAGGAGTTTGCTGCAGAACTAGCTGCGCTTCGCGGACGGGTGGAGGGGCTTGAAGTGCGCACAGCCACGTTGGAGAAGCAGCAGTTCTCTACCACGATAAAGCTGAGTGGACTGGTTTGGTTTAATTTAACGGGTGCATTTCCGACTGGAGATATCACCACAGAACGGAGCCGAATCGCACCGGGCAGTGCCTTTGCACCCCCTCAACGGGATGCAACCAATCGCCCTACTCGTGTATTGCAGGATGAACCAGAGACAACGTTGAGCTTCTATACCTTCTTGAATCTCAACACCTCCTTTACAGGCAAAGATTCGCTGGCTATCCAACTCGTTTCAGGAAATGGTAATTCTCCCGCCAATCAACTGGTGTCGGCAGGATTCTTCAACTCCTGGGGCACTCCGTTTTTAGATCAAACTGGAGTGCTAACCCCATCATCGGTCTCAATTCGAGAATTGTCTTACACGTTTCCGCTGGGCAATCAATTTCGAGTCGCGATCGGTTCCCGGTTGAACTATTACAAGTATTTTGACGGCAATCGCTTCACCTTCTTCCTGAATGGGACGACCAGCTATAACTCAAACGGCAGTACGTTGTTGAACGCGATCGATCGCGGTTCGGGTGCGGTTGCAATTTGGACGATTGCGAAGCCGCTTCGACTCACGGTTGGCTATCTGGCTGAGAACGTGGAGTTTTTGAATCCTGCTGCAGGTTTAACACCTCAAGTAATCCCAGCGATGGTTTATTCAACAGTTCAAACACGATCACGGCTCAGTTGGACTTCTCGCCCACCAACACCTTCAATTTACGGCTGATTTATGCCCGTTCCAGTCTCAAACCCTACAACGGATTCATCGGTGGAGCCGTGGGTGAACCGCTGTTAATCCGGTGAATCCGCTGCGATCGGGTGGCGATATTCGAGTGCAGTCGTTTCAAGTTGGTTTAGGATTTCCTGACCTTGGCAAAAAAGGGGCATTAGGGGTACTTTCCTTGGTCATGCCCCATGATTTCTTAGCAGGTCGTCGATTTTTACTCTCAGGGGGTGGGGATGGCGGAACGCAATATGATTTGGAAGCATCTTACTACTATCCAATTACCGACAATATTGCGATCGTTCCGGCAGCCTACGCTATCTTTAATGTCAACAACTTTGATGAAAACCCAACCGTTTTTGTGGGCAGCGTGCGGGCGCAGTTTGCGTTTTAACCCACATTCCGCACTGCGGTAGAAATCTGAGATTATCTCGTACCGAGCCACCAGAATAGAGGTTTTAATAGGGTCAAAGCTTATGGCAGTTGGCAGCGCATTGAGCAGAGACTTGATGACTGATGACTAGATGACTTAGGCGACAACCAACTGAATACCTCAGCCGTTGAACGCTTCAAGTTTGACCGATCGCATTTGAGAAGTCGCAGATCTGCTCCGTTCTCTCCGCTCTACCCTAAATCGGGCTGAGATTATCTCATGCAACTACCGAATTGTGCTATTAGTGGGATACAAAACTGACGCAAATACCAACAAGTTTTGGATTGGGAGGGGTAGTGGGTAATGATGCTCAACTACCCATTACCCACGTAAGTCTCGGCATAACCATCTTCGGCACGTTAATGCTTGATTTGACCAAACTTGCCCAGCAAATGCAGGGCATTAGTCAGCACCTAACTCAGGAAGCGACTGCGACTCGCCAGCGGTTAGAGTTGGCTCAGACTCTGTTGGAAAAAGCCTTGCGTCGCCAGGATGAATTGGTGGCGCTGCAACAGGAGTGGCGCGATCGCCTCAACTTCACCGCCGCCGCCCCGATCGAACCCCTCAACTTGTGTGCCAGTATTCCCATCCCACCTGCTGTGCACACCGTCATCGCCACCGATGGTCAGGACGTCGAGCCGGTGAGCGTGGACGAGTTTCGAATTGCCGCGGCGGAAACCTACGATGTCCTGGTCGAGCCCAGCGCGGAGCAGGCCTATACGATTTTTGCGCAATCCATCGATCGCTCTGGATATGCGCGCGGCACGCTTACGCCCGATGTGCGTCTGCCGGCAGAGGTGCCAGCCCTGGATGCGCGGCCCGATCTGACGATGTTGGACATGGGCATGGCGCACGGCGCAATGGGTCATGCCGGCATGGACCACGGATCGATGGACCACGCTTCCATGGATCACACGACGATGGGTGATGCCGCGATGTCAGGTGAGGCCACCGGCCAGACGCAGCCCGCGCTCGGAGCAGGCGCCGATCGTCGACATGCAGACTCGATGCATGCGCGCTCGGCGCTCGATGATCCCGG
>JAAUSG010000299.1 GCA_012034055.1 Leptolyngbyaceae cyanobacterium RU_5_1
ATTTCCAACAAAGAAGTCTACCCATCATCGTACGGATGGGCAAGGGTCTTGCCCGTGCCCATCGCAAGGAATCATGGCGGATGGCACGTATGACTTTGCCCATCCTACTTTGGTATTTTGTTTTTCGGAAATCTCCTAAGGATAAGCAACCTATTTGCAACCTTTATCCCTCATGCTTCAATCGTTTTGTTGCCTCTTGTTAAACACGGGCGATCGTTACTATTAATTAGTCATAAATTGCTCAACAGTCTTTTGAATTTTAGCTAAGGTTAGATGATATCGAGGTGCCCCAGGGAATTCATATAGACAGATGCTCTAACACCAACAGAACTCATCTCACTATGTCAGCGCCTACTTTGCTCGTGGAACCCCTGTTTGCTCAAACATCTGGCGGCCCCGCTAAACAAAAAGCTTCCGGGACCTCTGAACCTGCTAAACCGGCAGGCTCATGCTCCAGTCCAATCTGGATGATCTCGACAGGTGGGCTATTGCTGCTGCTGATTGCGTTAGGGGTATTCTCAAAATTGAGCGCAGACAAGGCGGCAAAGCAGCTAAAATTTGAGACGTTTAAGAATCGAGAACTCCAGAAAAAGCTGAAATATGCCGTTAACACGATCGGCAAGATGGAACGCAACCCCGATCTGATCCATTCTCGAGAATTCAATTTGGATTACCTGAGAATGCGCATGGCAGAAGAAGTGTTCCGGATGACCATCCTGAACCAGATCAAAGCCAAAGTTAGAGATAAAATCACCGTAGCGTTGCGTCCTGG
Organism: Leptolyngbyaceae cyanobacterium RU_5_1; assembly: GCA_012034055.1. GTDB lineage: Bacteria > Cyanobacteriota > Cyanobacteriia > Leptolyngbyales > Leptolyngbyaceae > JAAUSG01. The sequence goes on from JAAUSG010000299.1 coordinate 773, forward strand.
TCAAGCCCATCACGGCGAAATCGGTATCCCTAGCAGTGGGCGGCAGATTGACGAAATTTTCGATGTCGAATACGAACCCGGCGACATGCCCAAAGGTACCAAGCGAGTTCTATTCCGAATTCAAATCAAAATCTTCAAACTGCCAACCCAACCGACATCCGTCACCATCAGCCAGGTGATTGAATGCATTGAAGCCTTCCTCAGCCCAACGAGTGAGCACGACACCTGGCAGCCCACCATCCAGGGGCGAATTGCAAACATGCACTGGGATCAGAAGGCCAAGCCAACTCCCTTACTCGTGCTTGAGCAAACTCAAGAAGGTTCCAACGTGACGTTTAGAACCACTCGTATGGCCCATAGTTAGGTTTGTCATTCGTCAGATGACTATTGAGTGCAAGTTGGTTTACCCTTAGAAACATCTGTGAATCAAGTTGTTTCATGTATTCGGCGGGTAGAGTCAATTGGGCGAGAAACAGTTGTTAAAATCCTCTGGAAGGTTGATAGCTGCTCTAATTGTGGCAGCGCTGGCCGTGACCGGCTCAGGCATTTTCCTGACTTTACGTCCCTCAAAACCTAGCCAGCCCCCTGCTCCTTCCTCCACGTCAACGCCTGATCAGACCGCAAATGATATCACAGCACTAGGGCGTCTGGAGCCGGAAGGGGAAGTGATTAAAGTGGCGGCTCCCTCGACAGCGGGGACAGTTGTTCCCATCTTTGGGACACCCCGCGTTGCTCGAATGTTGGTTAAGGAGCGATCGCAGGTCAAGGCAGGACAGGTGATTGCAGTCCTGGATGTCTACGATCGCCTGGTGGCGGCCGGAATGCAGGCCCAGGCTGAAGTGCAGGAAGCTCAAACCCGACTAGCTCAAGTACAAGCCGGAGCCAAGCAAGGTGACATTGAAGCCCAGAGAGCGACGGTTAATGCACGGGCCGCAAAGGTCTCTCGTTTAGCCGCAGAACTGAACACGGCCAGGTGGGAATATCAGCGCTATCAGGATCTGTTCCGCAACGGTGCTGTTTCAGAGCTGGATTTGAGAGATCGGCAATTGAAGTACGACGCGGCTGCACAGGAACTGGAAGAGGCAAAACGAGAACAGGAACAAGCGGCAAAAACCCTGACCAGCGTTGCCGAGGTGCGTCCGACCGATATTCAACAAGCCCAGGCCGCCGTTAATGTGGCGATGGCAAACCTGCAGCGGGCTAAGACTGACCTGGAAGCGTCTGTTGTGCGATCGCCGATTACGGGACAAATTATTAAAATTCATACCCGTGAGGGCGAACAGGTGGGCAATGATGGGGTTGCCGAAGTCGGCAAAACCAATCGCATGTACGCGATCGCTGAAATCTATGAAACTGACATTCAAAACGTAAAACGCGGACAACGAGCCACGATCACCAGCTCTGCATTTCCAGGCGAAATTACGGGTGTCGTTGATCAAATTGGTCTCTTAATTCGCAAAAATGATGTGTTGAACACGGATCCAGCGGCAGATACCGATGTGCGAGTGATTGAAGTCAAAGTTCGTCTCGATGACAGCCGTTTAGTGTCTGGACTGACGAACTTGCAAGTCAAGGTAAAAATTACACCGTGATGTTTGCTATTCCTCTGGCCTGGTTACAGCTTCAGCGCGAACGAGTTCGCCTCCTGATTGCACTAGCTGGAATTGGATTTGCAGTCATTTTAATGTTCATTCAATTGGGTTTTCAGGATGCCTTGTTTGATAGTGCAGTCAGTTTGCACGAGAACATGCAGGGAGACATTTTCCTGATTAGCCCCCAGTCAACCTCCTTGATTGCGATGCGCAGCTTCTCTCAGCGCCGCCTGTATCAGGCCCTTGGGTTTGCTGGGGTAGAATCCATCAGTCCGGTTTATTTGGACTTTGCGCTCTGGAAGAATCCGGTCGATCGCGGCACGCGCGGCATTTTGGTGATTGGGTTCGATCCGGCGGATTCGGTGTTTAGTCAACAACTCGTCCCCAACGTGACTCCCATTCAACTGCCGGATGTGGTGTTGTTTGACCAGAAATCGAGAGCAGAATTTGGTCCAATTGCTGAACTGTTTAACGCAGGGAAAACCGTGCAAACGGAGGTGGGTGGACGGCGAGTCACCGTAGGCGATTTGTTTGAGTTGGGCGCTTCGTTTGGAGCGGATGGCAACATTATCACCAGCGATCTGAACTTTCTGCGCTTGTTTGATAAACGCAACAAGGGACTGATTGATGTTGGAATTGTGAAGCTGAAACCGGGTGTGAATACCGAAACCGTGCTGAGTGAGATGCGCAAAGGACTGCAAGAGCGATCGCAGGATGTGAAGGTGCTCTCCAAGGCAGGATTCATGCAGTTTGAAGAGGATTATTGGCGCAGTAGCACGGCGATCGGATTTATTTTTGCCGTTGGCACCGCGATCGGGTTTCTGGTCGGCACTATTATTGTGTATCAAATTTTGTACACCGACATTTCCGATCACCTGGCCGAGTATGCGACGTTGAAAGCAATGGGGTATCGAAATTTCTATCTCCTGCGGGTGGTCTTTCAAGAAGCGGTGATCTTATCCATGCTGGGCTACATTCCCGGGTTTTTCCTTTCCCTGGGACTGTATACACTCACCCGGAATGCGACGGCACTGCCGCTCTGGATGACCCTGGATCGAGCCATCCTCGTTTTCGGCTTAACCGTAATCATGTGTACTATTTCAGGCGCGATCGCGGTTCGTAAAGTTCAAGACGCCGATCCAGCCGATATTTTCTAATGCAATACCTCTCGGTTAGGATCTGAAGACTCTGCATCGTTCGCGAAGCGTGCGCTCGGTGCAGACGGTTGAGCGCAAAAGACCTTGGTACAACCAGATTGGATAGCTGTACCACAGTTTTTGTGAAGTAGAACCAATCCCTTTCGGGGGGTGTGGGGGAGTTAGGACCCCACGCAGCGGGGGTTTGGGGGGAAGACCCCCGGCGTCAATCCAACAACGGAGCACCTCTTTAATGTTCTGGCGGTTGGCGTTTAGCCGTGAATTCGGTAATCTGGCGTTCCAGGTCGGCGTTGAGGCGGCGGAGGACTGCTTCTGCCTGTTTGCGCTCGGTGACATCAACGCCAACCCCCCAGGAAACCCAGCCCGGAACAGGAAACTGACCGGAAAGATTTGACCAGGCGATCGTGCGGGTACTGCCGTCTTTGCAGGTCAGCTCCCACTCCCAGTTGCGGTAATCATGGCCGCGTTTTTCCCAGTCCGCCATCATCTGTTGACGGTAGGCGGCATCAGGATAGAACACCTCCATCATCGTCGGATTGCCGATCACCTCCTCGGCCGTGAAGCTCGTTACCCGCTCACACTCCTGATTCCAGCAGATGATGGTGCCGTTGGCATCAAATGCATCCAGCATAACGGGCATGTGTTGCAGGATCTGACGGAGATGTTCTTCGCTCTGGCGCAGTCCTGTTTCAGCCTGTTGCAGATCGGTCAGATCCCGAATGGTAACGACTGCACCGGAGATGCTGTGATCGGGTTCCACATAGGGAGTATAGGTGATGCTGAGAAAGCGGCGTTTGGCGATCGGGAAGTCGTACCAGAGTTGAAATTGAACCCGTTCACCGGCCAGGGCGCGATCGAGGCGCGGTTTGCATTCCGTTTCAAACACCGGGCTGCCGACAATGTCGGGGATGGAGTGTCCCACAACCTGCTCGTACCGCTTTTGAAAGCGCAGCAGGTAGGCCCGATTGACCACCTGATAGGTGTAGCTGCGATCGACCAGGGCCATCAAATCAGGGGTCGTATCTACCATCCGTTCATACTGCCGCAGATTGTCTTCTGCCTGTTTGCGGTGATCGATGTTCATCACCGTCCCGCACATTTGCACCGGGATACCGGCTTCGTTATAGACCGCCTCACCCAGACCTTCCACCCAGTGAATACTGCCATCGTTCCAGACGACCCGGTATTCATGTCGATAGGTACTGCGCTGTCGAATCGCCCGCTGCACGGACTGATTTAAGCGATCGCGATCGCTCGGATGCAAACACGCCTCGAACGTTTCGTATCGGCCATCAAAGGCACTGGGTGCCAGCCCCAAAATGGCGGCATGCTCCGCTGACCAGGTAAGTTCTCCAGTCACCATATCCCAGTGCCAGGTGCCCATCCGGGCAGCCGCCAGGGCCATGCGCAGTTGTTTGTCTTTGTGCTGCACTGTGCGATCGCTGACTTGCTGAAACCGATATCGGGCAGCCTGTAATTCTGAAGTCAGAAACACAATCAGCAGAAAAATTAGGGTAGAGAAGAGAAGATGCCAGATATTCTCCCCATTTGAAACAGTGAAGATCTGCTGTGAGTTGAGCAGGAACGTACTGATTGCCAGGACGGAGAGTGCGACAGTCAGGAGTCCCACGGTCATGCCGCCGTACCAGGCTGAGATCGCCACCACTGCATCAAATATGGCGTAGGTTTCGGCGTCTAGCACTGGATTAAGCCACTGGGTCAGAACAGTAGCTGCCGCAACCGTTGCGATCGCGAGTCCGTAGGGGTTGGGGCGAATCCGCAGGACTTTTGAGATTGTCATGCTCCACATCCCAGGTATCGATTCATACAAAAATTATGACCTGTTTTAATTCATTACAACCTGATTTAACCAGAATCAGGACGCTCAGAGGATGGTTTAAAAGTCCTACTGTTTGTAGCAAAGCGTGCAGGATCCCCCTAAATCCCCCTTAATCAGGGGACTTTCGGAGAGTTCCCCCTGATTAAGGGGGGCTAGGCAGGGTGGTTTCATTGTGGCGAAAGACATTAAAGAGGGTGCTCCGTTGTGGCATTGACGCTGGGGGACTTCCCCCCGGTCCCCCGCTGCTTGGGGTTCTAACTCCCCCAAACCCCCCGCAAGGGATTGAGGTGGATTGGCAAAAACTGGGGTACAGCTCCCTGGCTTAAGGTGTACCAAAGTCACTTGCACCGAACCGATCG
>JAAUSG010000059.1 GCA_012034055.1 Leptolyngbyaceae cyanobacterium RU_5_1
GGCACCTGATAGCGGCGCGCCAAATCCAGCACCACCTCACTAAACGGGCGCTTGCCCAATTCCATCAGAAATTTAATCGCATTGCCCCCCGCTCCACAGCTAAAGCAGTAGTAGAACTGCTTGCTGGGACTGACCGTAAAGCTGGGCGACTTGTCATCGTGGAACGGACACAACCCTGTAAAATCCTTACCCTGCTTACGCAGCACCACATGCTCTGACACCACATCGACAATGTCAGCACGCTGCTTAACCTGATCGATCGTTTCGGGGTGGAGGCGGGGGATGTCCATAGGGGGTGAGGAGTGAGGGGTGAGGAGTGAGGGGCGAGGAAATGAAGAGATGAAGAGATGAAGGGCAAATGGATAAAGAAGAAAGAGCCTTCAGTGTAGCGGAAGATTCCCGTTAATCTTCTGGTTTATCTGTTTCCTTTCCTCATCTCCCCATCTCCCCACTCCTCACTCCTCACTCCTCACAACTTTGTTGTGCCCATTTGCGTTTCTTGATATACAACAGGCTCTAGTACTCCAGTCACAATCAGGGAACCTGGCGTCGCATGGGACGGATCTTTATTTCAGCCGGTCACGGAGGACAGGAGAATCGCCGAATTGATTCCGGTGCAGCAGTAACCGGGACGACGGACGCGAACGAGATGGTGCTGATTCGCAATCGCGCGGTCACAGAGCTACGATCGCGGGGATTTGACGTGCTGTCTGTGCCGGATGACTTGAGTACATGGCAAACTCTCGATTGGATTAATATGCGCGATCGTAGCGGTGACATTGCGCTAGAAATCCATGCCGATGCTCATTTCAATCTTGACTTCCGAGGAGCAGGGGTTTATTACATCACTGGCAATCTTGAACGGAAGCAGCACGCGGAGCTGGTGTTGCTGGCGTTGGCCCGGCGGGTTCCGCAACTGGTGATTCGGGGAGCCTTTCCGGATACGGCCTCTGGGTTAGGAGCGATCGGCTTTTGTCGTCAGCTCGTGCCGCCGTCGCTTTACCTGCAGGTTGGATTTCTCACCAATGCCCACGATCGCGCCCTGATTCAAACTCGGCAATCGGATATTGCGCTGGGGATTGCAGATGGATTAGCGGACTGGAGCCGCATGATTGGTGGAACGCCCGGTGAAACGCCTCCCCGCCCACCCAATCCGGCCCTTGCTCCCACTCCCCGCTCCACCCCTCTACCCTCCACTCCTCCTCACCATCTACTCCTCCCTACCCCCACCACCCCTCTACCGCCCGGAACCTACTCCGCGATCGCGATCAATTTAAATGGACGCCTGTATGGGGAACAGGGCATTCTCGTGAATGGCAATGCCTGTATTCCCGTGGATCTCGTTGATCGCCTCGGTGTTCGACTGGAGCCAACTCCTTATATTCGGCGCGTATCCTATGGCAAGGTGGTCTACGTCAAGGCGATGACCTGCGGGAGTTTGATATTTCGGTGTCCTGGGACGGTACGACCCAAACCGTCAGCGTTCGTTCCATCCTACAGGTTGGCCGCCCGTTCCACGAAATTACTGGCAAGGGCTATACCTCCGAAGTGCAGATGCTGATGTTTCTGAGAGCCAATCATGAGGCTGGACTCTCCCAATTTCCCGACATTGCCCGACTTTACCGCGACGAAGCTGGGAATGAAGGCATCAACCACGACATTGCCTTTGTCCAGATGTGCCTGGAAACCGACTTTCTCCGCTTTAGCGCCACCATCCGGCCCAGTCAAAACAACTTTGGTGGATTAGGGGCAGCCGCTGGCACCTTGGAGGGGGCTTCGTTCCCCAGCGCTCGGCTCGGTGTGCGGGCCCACATTCAGCACCTGAAAGCCTACGCCAACACAGAGCCGTTGCGCGAAGAGATCGTCGATCCTCGCTTCACCTTTGTCACCCGTGGCATTGCCCCCCAGGTCAAACTGCTCACGGGTCGCTGGTCGTCCGATCCAAACTACGGCGATCGCATCATGGCCCTGATGCGGCAGCTCTATGAAGCGTCAGGATTGTTGTAAGGGCGAAGTGCGAAGTGTGAAATGCGAAGTGCGAAGTGCGAAAAGCGCCTGCACCGTCAGACTTCTACAATCTAAAATCTACAATCGCAAATCCAAAATCCAAAATCCAAAATCCAAAATGGTATAGCGCTTGTGAAGCAAATTCTCCCTGATATCGATTCCCTTTCCCTCGCGGCGCAAGTTGCTCAACTGGTGGTGGTGCGGGCCTCTGGATACTTGTTTGACCATCAGATTCGGTATCCAACGTGGGAGCCGCCCTCGGAAACACTCCGGTATTGGCTGCAAGATTTGGGGGTGGGTGGCGTGATTCTGCTGGGGGGCAGTGCGGGAGAGTTGGCGCTGCGGATTCAACAGCTTCAAGAATGGGCCAGAATTCCGCTGTTGATGGCGGCAGATGTGGAAGAAGGCGTAGGGCAACGGTTTGCTGGAGCAACCTGGTTTCCGCCGCCAATGGCGCTAGCTGCGATCGCCCACCAGAATCCTGACCAGGCAATTCACGATGCCCGGCAAATGGGAGCCGTAACGGCCCAGGAAGCACGGGCGATCGGGCTGAATTGGGTGCTTGCGCCTGTGGTGGATGTGAACAACAATCCCAATAATCCGGTGATTAACGTGCGGTCGTTTGGGGAGACACCAGAGATTGTCAGTCAATTGGCGATCGCCTTCATCCAGGGAGCGCAGCCGTATCCAGTGCTGACCGTTGCCAAGCATTTTCCCGGACATGGCGATACTGCTGTCGATTCTCACCTTGATTTGCCCGTGATTCCCCATACGCTAGAGCGGTTGCGGGAGATCGAGTTGCCGCCGTTTAAAGCTGCGATCGCCGCTGGTGTGGATTCTGTGATGAGTGCGCACCTGCAGATTCCGGCGCTCGATCCGGAGTATCCAGCCACCCTCTCTCATCGCATCCTGACTCAGGAACTGCGGCAAACCCTGGGCTTTGATGGCTTGATCGTCACCGATGCGCTGGTGATGGGTGCGATCGCCAATCGCTATGGCGCAACCGAAGCGGCCGTCTTAGCCGTTGCAGCCGGAGTTGATGTGTTGCTGATGCCTTCTGATCCAGTCGGCGCAATTCAAGCCGTGTGTGCCGCCGTTGCGACGGGACGCATCGCCGCAGAGCAAATTCGGGCATCCGTGCAGCGGATCTGGCAGGCAAAGCGAAAAGTCTGCATTCCAGCTCTAGTCGCCGAGCCGTCCCATGCCTGGGAATCGATGCCCCCTGCGGTGCATCCCCAGGATCTCACGGCTCACCTGGCGCAACCCGACGCGATCGCCCTCGTCGATCGCATCCTGCAAGACTCCCTGCGCATCCATCACCCCCAGCCTTCTCGATTTAACCACCCCTCTCAAACCAATCATTGCCGCAACCTGATTATTCTGGATGATGCCCTGGAGCGCGATTTCCTGGGACACCATACGCCTGCGATCGCCATTCCAAACACAATGGGGTATCACCTCCAGATCGTAGATAGCAACACCCCCACCCTTCCCCTCGATTCCAACACCGACAACGGGCAACCCACCCTACTGCAGTTGTTCATTCGCGGTAATCCCTTTCGCGGCAGTGCCGGACTCACGCACACCGCTCAAGACTGGCTGCAATTCCTGATCCAATCCAATCAACTGCAGGCGCTCGTTATCTACGGCAGTCCCTACATCCTGGACACATTTCTGCCCACCCTGCCTGCCGATGTTCCCTACGTCTTCACCCACGGACAGATGCCCCAGGCTCAGCGATCGCCTTACAAACCCTATTTCAATCACAAATGTATCCCCTGTAGAGACGAGATTAATCGCGTCTCTACAACGCCCGTTTGGCCACTGCTTTCTGCAACACCCAGACGCCGATCGCGCTGGCGGCACTGGTTAACAGTCCTAATCCCAGTTGAGGTTTGCTAGTAATTAAGCAGAAAAGTCCGATGCCAAATAGGGCGATCGCGCCCCCACCCGCCACCGCTAACATTCTCTGAATCGTCAACAGTGCCGTAGTCGTCCGTTTCAGTAAATCTTCTGGCGACTCCAACGGCACTGTAGTTCGCACAATTTGCTGCAGCGACTGACACTTCACGGCATCAACTTGATAGTACGTACCCAACTCGACATCACGCAGTTTAGCAACCGAATGCAGACCAAACTGTTTCGCATGGCGAATCGCCTGACTAATTTGCTTTTTAGTCGCAACCGGCTGAAACGCTTCAAAAACCGACGCCCGATATACCCCAGTTTTCGCCATCTCCAAAATCCGCTGACTCAGTTCAGCAACCGTCAAGCGTCGCGCAATCTCACTCATCGGATCTTCAGCTCAACAACCATGATTCAATAGTAATCCTGTATTAAAGTGAGCACAATTGAGTTAAATGTTATTCGTCCTTTGTCCTTTGTCATTCGTCATTCGTCCTTTGCAAACAGCCAATGCCTCCCTCATCCAGATCTACCCCTTCACCCCTTCATCCCTTCATCCCTTCATCTCCCCCCTCCCCCATGCTTCTCCCCGCCCAACTCTCCCCTGACACGATCGCCCAAGCCCTCCCTGCCCCCCTCAAACCCACATTCAAATCCTCGGCGGCTTGATCACCATTCTCTGGATTCTGGAACTCGTCGATTCACTATTACTGGGAGGGGCATTGAATCGTCTGGGAATTCGGCCGCGGCGGTTGATTGGCTTGCGCGGAATCCTGTTTGCTCCGCTGCTCCACGGCAGTTTGGGACATTTGGCAGCCAACACGGTTCCGCTGATTGTACTCGGCTGGCTGATCTTGCTGCGCGGGGTGAATGAGTTCGCGATTGTGACGGCTGTTGTCTGGATTGTGAGTGGACTGGGTGCCTGGCTGTTTGGCGGCTCCAACACCAATCACCTGGGAGCCAGCGGAGTGGTGTTTGGCTACTTTGGCTTTCTGCTGCTGCGTGGCTATTTTGAACAAAGCACGGGGCGATCGCGATCGCGGTGCTCGTCGGCTTACTCTACGGCGGACTGATCTGGGGCGTCCTCCCTATCCAGCGCGGCAAATCCTGGCAAAGCCACCTGTTCGGCGTCATCGGCGGCGGCTTGGCTGCCCGCTATCTCCCGGAAATTCAGCAACGATTAACTCAGTTTTAAGAAGTCCATATCGTTTGCTGTTTGGCAATCAACCTCCAGTCCAGATAACATCAACGGCTACCAACTTAAGGCGGGACGGAAACGCCAGGAAAGAATTCAGAAGTCAGGAGAACACAGAATTCAGTATTCTGACTCCTGACTCCTACTTCTACCCAAATGTCCCAGCTTAAACGGGTAGCCACATCAACTTTTCTTAGTGCTTAAAGATATATCAAGATTATTGGCTTAATTTATTTATTAAGAGATAATGGACAGTGACCTGTCGATCGCATCAAGATTATCTATCAGGGGAGTGTCAAGTTGCCATAAGACCTTGAATGCAGCTAATTTCAGATTAATCCGACTGTAGGCAACTGCTGTGTGAGGCAGTCTAACCAGATTTTTGAGCTATAAGCAGTAAATTACTGTACTGCAAATGAACTCAAGAATAGTAATTGACATCGAATCATGCGCAATCAACAATGGCTAACCGTAGGAGTCAGCACACTGATAGCTGGCACTGTAGTGTCCGTTGTACTACCTTCTGTTAAACCCGTTGCTGTTATAGCGGCAAGTACAGCAGGTGCAATGGGAGGACTTCTCCTGATAAGCTCACAAAAAGCACAGTCTTCAGCCTCTAAAAAAACAGCACTCCTAAATGAGCACGCTACCAATGAGCTAGCCAGGTTGGGAGAGTTATTAGAGCGAAATAATGCTGAATTAGTAGTTCTGAAAGAGCATTTTGGCCAGGGAGAGAGTAAAACTGAATTAACAACACTGCCAGACGAGAAAACTGTTAATACCCTAGCTAAATCGAAGAATTTACTAAAGCAGAATAGCAATGAATTGATAGCTTTAAAGGAGCAAATTTATCATTGGATCAGGAGTGAAGATAAATTAGAGAAAACGGCGATCTTCTATGATGTTGAGAATCTGCTGAAGGGGTATAGCTTCTCTCAAGGAATGCTTGCTAACTTGTCATTAAAAGAAATCATTAATGCAATTCGTCAGACAGGTAAGATTGAGCAAATTGCGGTTCAACGGGCTTATGCAAACTGGAGTGATTCTCGGCTTAAAATCATGCGTGGGGAGATCAATGAACTTGGTATTGATCCAATTCAAGTTTTTGGTTTCTCTCGTGAGCCAGTGAAGAATGCAGCAGATATTCAACTGGCGATTGATGCAATAGACTTGGCATATGTGCGTTCATCAATTAAAGTGTTCGCTATCGTTTCAGGAGATGGTGGTTTTTCAGCGCTTGCTAAGAAACTTCACGAGTATGGAAAAATAGTGATTGGTTGTGCCTATCAGAATGCTGCTAGTAAAACTTTTCAGGCTGTCTGCGATGATTTCGTGTGGATAACAGATCCAGACGAAGAGGAACGATATCGAGCAGATTTACCAGCTTCAATTAACAAACAGTCCGATAGATCTGATCCACAAAATGATAAACCTGATAATTCAGCTAAGAGAACAACATCATCTTTACCCAATGAGCAAGTATCTGTTAAACAACCCGACAGGCTTAGTCCGCGATATGCTCGTCTCCTTACTCAAGTCGAGGCAATAACATCGAAACTGCCAGACGATGTTATGAAAAAAACGCAGGAAATTTTGAATTGGTATATCCAAGAATGTGGCTCGGATTTGTCGAAATCTGGTATTACTTTATCAAATGTGCAACAGGCAATTAGTTACGTAATTCCAGAATTCCGACCAATTCAGTTTGGCTTTGCAAAGTTCATTGAATACATGCAGTATGCCTGTAAAGGGTCTGAACTGTGTATTACACGTCTACCTCCTTCAAAAGTGGTTCTCACATTTCGCAGTTCAATTCCTAACAATGGTGAAGTTTTACCAGATTTAGATGTCCGAGAAATTCATTCTGTTGAGACCTATCGATCTATCCTGAAATCAGGATCACCAGTCTACCGGCTTCCTTCCTTAGAAGAGTTGTATGCAGTTGCGGCTTGGATGAGTGAACATCCTATCTATCAAACCGATCTTGGAACCACGATCGAAAATATTGTTACTGCATTGAATGACTCTGTTTCAACAGAAACTGTAAAGCTGACATTACTTAGTTTTGTTGCAGCAGGTATGTTTGTACGAGAACCAGACGGAGTACAACTTTCTGAGCAAAAGCTGTCGCTTCGAGATGATATTCGGTCTTTACAAGACATCATAAGTGTATTGAGAGAAGCAGTGATTCAAAAATTAACCCCTGCTTTATCTTCTACTACTGAAGAAGAAATATTGCGGCAAATATTACCGGATACAACCAATACCTACTGAGTACGATCGCTGCTGTCCGTAGGTTACTATGTGTGCTTGTTGGAGACAATCTTGACTTTGAAATCAAGCCAACAGGAGGATCGAGCCATGACATACGGATCAGCTAAAGTGCCAAACTAGAAGCAGCGATTTGGGAAAACGCTCAGGAGGCTTAGGCCATGACAATTTCCACTGAGAAAAAGGTTTGGACAGATGATGAATTTATGGCGCTGTCCAATGATGGACATCGTTATGAGTTGGTGGATGGGGAGTTAGTCGATATGGGCAATTCGGGAATGGAGCATGGTGGAATTGGCTCACTTTTGGGTGGACTTCTAGCCATCTACGTTCGGCAGCACAAATTAGGAACGGTCTGTGATTCCAGTACGGCGTTCACCCTGAAAAATGGCAACAAGCGATCGCCGGATGTGTCATTCGTTGCCAAAGAGCGACTCAAAGGCTTAAAACGTCCCCCACGCGGTTTCTTTCAAGGCTCCCCAGATTTGGCAGTGGAAATTCTGTCACCCAGCAACACAGTTGAGGAGATCCACGAAAAAATTGTCGAGTATTTTGAGAACGACACACGCCTGGTGTGGGTGATTCATCCCGATGAGAAATATGTGTTGGTCTACCATGCGCCGGAACCCGATCGCCTCCTGCGTCCTCAAGACTCGCTAGACGGTGAAGCAATTGTTCCAGGATTTTCGATGGCAGTTGCCGAATTGTTTGAAGAATGGGATTTTTAGAAGCGATCGCGGCGCAAAACAGTATCGCAGTCAAATAAGGCTGAACATCGATTTCAGATTTCTTCACCCTTCGCCTCCTGCACCACCTCCTCGATCGCCTTGGCAACTGGCTGAAACTGCTTTGGGTCAAAGCTGACATCCGCTACACTCCCTACAATTCAGGAAATGCATAGACCACTGCACCAGACTTCGGATCATTCTGAATATCAGCATGGCCCTTTTTCGCCATTCCCATCAGGGCTGTTTCAACCTCAGCAAAGTCTGCACCCGTATCCGCCACGCCTTGAGTGACTGAGATTTTGCCGCCCCGAACTTGAGCGGCTTTCAGCAGTTTGACCCGGAGTTGTTCAGCCGTTGATTTTTGTGGAGGTAAATCTACACGTCTGGAAATACTGGCTTGGTAAGGAGCATAGGGAGAGCCACCCAGTCTGGCAGCCTGCCGCAAGTTATGGCCATCAACCATGTCGGGAATCAGAAACAGATCGATGAATTGACCAATCCCAAACAGACCACCTGTAAACAGCCAGATGAATCCAGATATCAGCTTGCCATTGTAAAAACGGTGTAGTCCGCCAACGCCCAGCAGAATCGATAGCCAAAGTAAGTAAGACGTTCCTTTGCTATTCATTTCAGTGTCCTCTATCGCCATTGAATGGTATGAACACTGGATAGCTTCAAAAGTTTCGATCCATTTTCCATTGAGTACCTGGACAGGAAAACCGAATCGGTTTGACCCTGGTTTCCGTCATTGACTTTTAGAGCGATCGCACCCTTGCAACCCACTAATTTTTTGTCTGGCTACTGATGATTCACAAATACGGGTCTTGCCTGCTGCGATCGCTCCAACATTTCCTCTAAGGCCTGCCAGTCATGCTGCTCAACTTTGGTAATCAGATGGTTCAAACTATCCCGAAACGTGTACAGCGATCGCACCAATGCGGCCGTGTTATACCGTGCCATCATCACCCCCAGCTCTGGGTTGCCGCCGCCCACTCGGCTCGTGTCTCGAAACCCAGAACTCGCCAGTGCCTTCGCCAACTCCAGCACACCAGATTCATCCTCATGCAGACAAGCCGCAATCAGACTAGTGCTCACCATCACAGGCAAATGAGAAATCCAGGCAACGGCGCGATCGTGTTCGTCAGGATAGCAATGGTAGATGTGGGCTTGCAGGGAACGGATCAGTTCTGCCACACGGTTGACGGCTTCAGGTGGCGTTGTCTCTGTTGGGGTTAAAACATAGGGACGCCCTGCAAACAGATTGGGGAGTGCCGCTTCAATGCCGCTTTCGGCGGTGCCTGCCATTGGATGTCCGCCGACAAAATTTGCCCATAGCGGCGCGATCGCCGCCATCACCCAGCCCTTGACCGACCCCACATCCGTAAGCACCGTCGCTGGAGAAAGGTGCGGAATCAACTCAATCACCGTTGCTTCCATTGCAGCCAACGGAGTGCAGATAAAAACTACGTCTGCTGGCTGGACAAGCTTGAGGTTGACACTGGCCTCATCCACCGCACCGCGCGCGATCGCTCGCGCACACGTTTGCGGCTTGCGACTCACCCCTAGTACCCGATGCCCGTGTTGACGAAAGTCCAACCCCAACGATCCACCAATCAATCCCAACCCGACAATTCCAATATTCATCTGCAGCAATAAATAAGTGGCTCTACTTAGATTGAAAATACCGTTTAGATTGAAGATACCGTAGGTTGGGTTGACGCAGGAAACCCAACGCCCGCATGGGTTAGGGTCAAGAAAATAGTTCCATGTATTTGACACGTCGGTTTCATCATTGATTTAATGATTGTTTCTAGATCTGAATCCACCTGCTAAACCACGTTCAGCTCGGAATCTGTAGCTTTCCCTTGAGAAAAACTCCAGGTCTGGACGTGGACAAGGTTTAATCCCGACTGAATCCTGATTCAAAAACCAACCGTTCCAACTAAAACCCAGCCTTTTTGCAAGGAAAGAGAGCGAAATCGTGTGGGAAAGCTAGGGAACAGATGCCAGGGAAATTTCAATGAAAGCTGAGGAAATTCTAAAACGGTACGCTACGGGGGAACGGAATTTTCCTGCCGCTAATCTGATTGAAGCCAGCCTGAGCGGAGTCAATCTCAGCAAGGCAAACCTCAGCGGGGCAGATTTGAGCGTCGCAAATTTATGCGGTAGTAATCTTAGTGACACAAACCTCAGCCATGCCAAACTCAATGTTGCTAGACTCAGCGGCGCGAACCTCAGTCGAGCAAATTTGTACGAAGCGAACCTCAATGTTGCCAATCTTGCCTTAGCCGATCTCAGCAAAGCAGAAATGCGTCAAGCATCCCTGGTGAGGGCAGAAATGGCCAGGGCTGAACTGAGTGGAGCAAACATCAGCTATGCCAACCTTTCTGGCGCAGATCTAAAAGATGCCAGGTTAAGAAGCGCCGATCTCAGTTATGCGAATCTGAATCGGGCTGATCTCAAGTGGGCAACTTTTACAAACGCCAACCTGACCCAGGCGAATCTACACGGAGCTGACCTGAGCAATGCCGACCTGAGCAATGCCGACCTGAGCAAGACCGAACTGAGACAGGCGAATCTCAGTCAGGCTAATTTGCGCGGCGCGAATCTGAGTGGAGCCAATCTACGCTGGGCAGATTTAAGCGGTGCTGATTTGAGCTGGGCGGATCTGAGTGGAGCACGATTAAGCGGAGCCAATCTAACCGGAGCTGACCTCAGCCATGCCAACCTGCTGGAAACCATTTTAGTGCATACCGATCTGACTCAGGCAAACTTGATTGATGTGGACTGGGCAGGAGCCGATTTGAGCGGAGCAACCCTAACAGGAGCCAAACTGCATGGAGTTTTGCGGTTTGGGATTAAAACGGAGGGGATGCTTTGCGAGTGGGTAGATCTCAGCCCAACGGGTGACCAAAGTATCGTTCACCGGCTAACGTCCGCAAGCCTCAAGACGTTTTTCCACGAAACATCGCCAACGGTTCGGATTGCGATCGACAATACATTAGACCCGGACGCTCACTATGCGCTTGCGGCTGCTTATTACCACTTAGCTCAACAACATCCTGTATCTCTAGATCCTCCTAGCATTTTGGTTAGTCGTCGCAGAACCACGGTGTCGTTTGAGATGAGAAGCGATAACCAACTGTTTCTAGCCGCGTATATTGCTATTCTTCCGTTTAAGGATGCACGTTATATCCGGGAGAATTTGATTTCCTTGCTAGAGCTGGTTCAATCTGCCGATGTAGAAACGAGTTTTAGACAATCCGAACGTGTTCAACAATTGACTGAAATGTTGAGTCAAACTGTCGCCCAAGCTAGCGAAATCGACCTGTCAGAAATCCCTAAACACTTACTTGAAAAGATTAAATTCTTTCATTCCCCGACTCAAACAACCTTGATTACATCCAGCAATTGTGCCCTTACCCTTTACAGTCATCCAAGGTTCGGGAAGCGCCTCAAACAAGACGGTTTTGCAGCTCCTCCAGCCGTTGTTTTAAAGGGTGCGCGAAGGCTCGATCAACTCAACATTGGAGGAGTAATTGATTTCCTGCAGGGCTTTCAAGAACTGGAGGAGTGCCCAGAACCTTCTACAAATCCTTCTACAAGTAGTATCGAACGGTCGTAACAACTCGACTTTTCTTAGTCCGGAGAGCGGCTTTCAAAAATAGGGTGGTTTGATTGTGCAAAAGGTTTTCCCACCAATTTTTTGTCACAAATGAGGGGATGATGATGGTTAACAAAACGTCAGGATTTTTTTCCTCATATTGACTGATGAACTCAACAATCGGCAAAACAACCGATCGATAAGGAGAATCCAAAATCACGAGCGGAATGTCGGATTCCAACTCCTCCCAGAGCTGCTGGAGCTGTTCCCGATCGGTTGTGCCAACGTCCACATGAACCCCCAGAACTTCATCGGCAATAGAACGAGCATAGTCAAGGGCTTCGACCGTACCGAGATGGAGTTGCCCAACAACGACAACGGCAGGATGGGTGACGATCGCCCCTTTCGGTCTGGGAATGTAGCTTCTGGGGGCCATCTCCTGAATGCTGAGTCGCTCCGCCACATACTGATAATGGCGACGAATTCCCAAAAATAGATAAATCAGTAAGGGAACCGCCACTACCACCATCCAGGCACCCAGCATGAATTTGGTTGAGATGATAATGGCCAGCACAATGGTGGTTGCGATCGCCCCCAACCCATTCAACACCGCACTTGCCTGCCATCTCGGTCCGCGCTCTCGAAACCAGCGGCGCACCATTCCGGCTTGCGAGAGGGTAAAGGATGTGAATACCCCAACCGCATAGAGTGGAATGATGGCACTGGTATTGCCTCGAAACAGAACGACTAAAAAGGCAGCACACAGGCTCAAGAGCAAGATCCCGTTTGAGTAGACCAGGCGATCGCCCAACAGCGCCAGTTGTCGGGGCAAAAAGCCATCCCGCGCCAGAAAATAGCACAGCCTGGGAAAGTCCGCATAGCTAGTATTTGCTGCCAGCAGCAGAATGGCAGGCGTCGCAAACAGCACCAGGAAGTAATAAAACGGCCCCTTCCCAACGATTTGCCGTCCCAAAATAGACAACACCGTTTCATGGTGCGTCGGCACCACATGATAAAGGTTTGCCAAATAGGTAATTCCCAAGAACATGCTGCCCAAGATCAGACCTAACCACAGCAGCGTTTGGCGGGCATTTATCCATTCGGGTTGGCGAAATGCCAACACTCCGTCCGAGATCGCTTCGACGCCTGTCAATGCTGTACAACCCGCTGCAAAGGCTCTTAGAACTAAGAAGAGGCTAAGTGGTTCTGCGGCAGGGTGCAGGGTTCCTGCCGATGGTGAACGGGATCCACATGCCCAGTGAGCTGCTGATAGAACCCGGTGCCAATCAGCACGAAGATGCTGAAAATAAACGCATAGGTTGGCACCATGAAGATCCGACCCGACTCTTTCACCCCCCGCAGATTGGCCAGCGTTAACAAGACGATGAACACTAGACACACATCAACAATGTAAGGGCGGAGAATTGGCAGGGCAGAGGTGAGGTTGTCTACACCCGCAGAAATACTCACCGCAACGGTGAGGATGTAGTCAATCATCAGCGAAGCGCCCGCGACCAGACCGGGGTAAAGTCCCAGGTTTTCATGGGCAACAATGTATGAGCCGCCCCCTTGGGGATAGGCCCGAATGGTCTGGCGGTAGGACAGAATGACAATTCCCAACAGCAGGACGATCGCACCCGAAATGGGCACTGACCAGCCCAAAATGCTAGAACTCGTACCCGCTACCACCAACACCAGCAATGCCTCTTGGGTGGCGTAAGCAACAGAGGAAAGCGCGTCGGAGGAGAGCACTGCCAAGCCGGACGCTCTGGTTAAACGCTCCTCAGCGTGAGCACTGGTCGGTAGTCTGCGACCGATAACAATCTGCCTGATGTGCGATAAGGGCATAGTAACGTCACAAAATGTGTGAGATAGTTCCTCCTGCTTTTAGAGTATTACGAGTGTGATGCGTAAAGTCCCCATGTTTTAACCGAGGGATGTCAGCGGATAGTTGAATTGATTGCTGCCTGTAGACAGGACTGAGGTGATTTCTGAGAAAGATTTTACCCCTGTAGGGACGTTCGCGCAGCGTGTCCTCTGGACTTACGGCCGTTCGTCCCTACCATTACCCATTACCTGCGTAAGCCCGATTCGAGGGTCGTAGAAAACATACCGATCACCCAGAATAGGAAACCCTAGTATCTGTGTCAGAATTGAAGTTCGTTCAGTACGCGAGAGTTCTAGATTCGTGATTGAGGTAGAAGTTCATCAGCAACTCCGTGCCTTTCTGCGACAGCAGGGCGAACCCTACTGGCCCCACCATCTAACAATGGCGCGGCTAGTTGCACGAGCGTTGCGATTAGACCGGAGTGCATTAATTCAGACTAGTGCTTTCTCTGGCTATCACGAACGCTATCGCCTCAGCTATTTGGTACCTGTGCTGATGTGGCCGGGGCCCGTCATTTTGGTCGCCCCTGAAGCGGTGCAACAACGACTGCTGATGGTCGAAATTCCCCAATTGCGGCAATGGATTCAGTTTCCCAAGTCAATTCAGACGAGCGATCGCTTCCCCACTGCCGACTTTCAAGGGCTGCTGCTAGTAACTCCAGACGCCTGGTTGAGCGATCGCCTCCACCCCCAAGGACGCTTTCCCAACCACATCCCCACCATTCTCGACGGGGTAGATGACCTGGAAACCTGGGTGCGGCTGCAGCTTACCCGCCGCCTTCAACCCAATGATTGGAATGCCCTGATGCTGGCTTGTCCCAATCAAACTGACGCCATTCGGGATAGTCGTGTTCAGCTCACTAAAGCTATTTTTCAGCGTCCAGCCAATCCCTACGAGTGCTACTTGATCGAGCCACCGGAGCAGGAACTGATCGACGATCTGTTCCAGGTTCTGGGATACTCAACTCCAACCCCTCATGCGATCGCAACTAGGACACACATTTCCCATCTCCCTGAACCCTGGCAGGCATTTTGGGAGGCGCAGCAAGTAGAGGGGGCGCTAACTTGGGCAGAAATTTCGCGGGGTCAGGGGCACTTTTCCTTGAGTTGCGGTCCAGCCAATGTTGCTGCAATTCTGGAACCCATCTGGTCTCAGCAGCCTGTTGTTTTAGTCGGGGGTTCATTAGACCTGGACGCCGATGCGACGGTTTATCGGCAGCGGCTAGGACTGCAGGACATGACCTGTGTCAAGTTCTCCCCCGATCGCCAGGAAGAACTGATTCAGTTGTATCTACCCGAAAGGTTGCCCATGCCCAATACACCCCAGTTCCAGTCGGCATTAATTCAAGAGATGCACACGCTGCTGCGGGTCAGTTCGGGTGCTCAGGGACTGACCGTGCTGTTGGTTGGCGACGTGCCGCTGAAGGCTCAAGTGGGTTCCTTTCTCGCCTCTGAGTTTGGGTCTCGAGTTCAGGTTGAGCGCACCTGCTTGGACGATAACAGTGTGCTCGTTACAGGTTGGGAGTTTTGGCGAGAGCACCAGCGAGTTCTGCCCTCCCCTCATTTGCTGGCGATCGCACCCTGCCCATTCCCTCCCTGGAACATCCCCTGGTTGCGGGACGAGTCACTTATTACAAAAAGCTACGCCAGGATTGGTTTCGTCTGTACCTTCTGCCGGAAGCCCTCAGCCAACTCCAACGAGCGATCGCCCCCGTCCGAGAGCGTCAAGGGGTTGTGGCCGTGTTGGATAGCCGGGTTGTTCATCGCAGCTATGGAAATCACGTTCTGACTGCCCTCAATCCCTTTGCCCGTATCAACTATCTGGACGCTAGTCTGTTCCTCAAACCCGATTGCTCAATTTTGGACGATGTGCGATGACGACCACGCTATCATCTATTATGCAAACCACTTTGCGTGTAACGTTATGGGCGATTCAAAACGGCGGAAAGAAACGCTGGGAGAGAAATACGGACAGGAACCCAATATCTTTCCCTGGTTACCAGTGACCAAAACTCAAGCCAGTCAATTCGTGAAATGGAGCACTCGCGGAACCTGGGTTGGAATTGGGTTTTTAGTTATTTGGTGGGTGACAGTGCGCTTTATTGGCCCTGGATTGGGTTGGTGGCAAGTGAATTAAACCGTGTCCACGTCCAGACCTGGAGTTTTTCTGAAGGGAAAGCTACAGATTCCGAGCTGGACGTGGTTTAGGAACGAGGAATAGCAACCGCTCGACTTCGGCTGACGGGTTTATAGTCAGCAGCAGAGTACTGATCAACGTGTTGGAAAATTGCGATCGGTGCTGTGGCTCGGCATGTAAAAACTCAATTGCGGCTCTGTTATCAGGATAAATTAGCACCTTTGGAAAGAGGTCCTTGGGCGGTGTAATCCGCCACTGCCACTTCACCTGGGTGGGTAAAGCATGAATTAAGTGATGATCAGACCAACTTCGAGATTTGCCCAATGCACCAAATTCTTGCAACTCTCGGGACAGAATTGACGCAATCATAAACGAGCTAGCGGAGCGATCGCCCTCAATTGCCTCCATGACATCTGTCAAGGCACCCTGCGGGTGTGGAGGGTCGAGAGGATTACCACTCCCTTCAGTCACTGCTCTCTCTAGTTGAGCCGTTGTGCTTAACCACTCTGGTACTGCCCAAGTCGCCCCTGCCCCGCCATCTGCGGTGCGATACAGGTAGGTGACGAGTCGTATTCCCGGCTTCAGCCTCAGCCCTGGCAACTTCATCAGCGCCGCCCCCGGATCCGCCAAACTGACAAACCAGTTGCTCTGGGACTTGGAAGCATAGGGTTCAAGTTCAGGCGTGTCACCGAACATGAATAAATTCCCCAAGTCGCTTAAGGAATCTGGTTCGGGTGGCTCATGCTCGTCGTCTGGCGAAAACCGCGATCGCGGATAGTTTTCCACCTGTGGCAAGACTAAGTTGGTCTTAATGTACTGGCGAATCTTTTGCAGCGCTTCAAGAGAAATTTTTTGAATCGGCATTTTGAATCGGCACAACAAGGGACGCGCCAAAATAGCAGTGACAATTTGCAGGAAGGCGCACAAAATAATATGCCCAACTCCATAGTATGCCCAACTTCAGGCCCTCCCTATCTGTTTTCAGAGTTTGAAACATCTAGCAAGCCATTCGGAGGATCTGATAGCAATCCACTCTGAAGCATCAGCCTCGGCCAGATCAGGACAAAAAAGCTCATCCAAATCAGCACCGGAACCGCGATTAAAACAGTCAACCAGACACAATGAGACAACCACCAGCAACCCGCAATCAAACTGATCCCGGTCAGCAGAATTGACCAGGGTTGGCACCACCAGGGTTTATACGTCCACGGATTAATCGGTTTACCAGTTGACACGGTTCTAGCCTGCTCCTATTTTTTGCCTGATCACTTGAAAGTCCTATGATTCAGTCTATCTAGGAATTCGTTTTTTGCTAACATACCCCTACAATGGAGCTAGACTAAGTACATATACACAAAAGAAACAGTATGGCTAGTGGCGAATCTCAAGTGCAGGGGTCTCTTTCAGAGCGAGAACTGCAAGTGATTGAACTGGTAGCCGCTGGCTTGACGAACCAGGAGATTGCCGAGAAGCTGGAAATCAGCAAGCGCACCGTCGATAATCACATCAGCAACATTCTCACCAAGACTGAAACTGACAATCGGGTCGCTCTAGTGCGTTGGGCATTGCAGTGGGGTAAAGTCTGTATCGATAATGTTAACTGCTGCCCACTGCCAGATTATAAAAACGGTAATGGAACAAGTCCTTAACGCTGTCTTACATTGGGGGAAACCCGTTGAACTATTGCCTTCGATGTGTTGGTTTACCGTTAGCAGTTTATCGAGAGGTGGCGGCTCACCTTTGTCAGGTAGAGGGCGTCCAAGTAGAATTGGTTTCCCAGCAATCTCAGCAATTTGACTACACCCTAAGCCAAATTGACAACTTGCGGATTCAATATCCAGAGGATGCGATTTCTGGCTGTGATCAGCGGGTGCGGCAAATCTTGGCTTACTACAGCGATCGCTACGGTGCCTGGGAAAACGTTAGTCCTTCAGAATTTGAGAGTATAGATTCGTGATTTTAGATTGATTGTGCGGAGAATCGCTGATCTGATTTGAAGTCGTATGCAGTCCAACTCCTACCATCCAAATCTACAATCTCAAATCTACAATCTACAATCCAAAATCTAAAGATGGGTTCGATTCAAGCATTACGGGGCACACGAGACATTCTGCCTGACGAAATTCGCTACTGGCAGCAGATTGAATCTGTTGCCCGTGACATTCTGGGAAAGTCTGCTTATCAGGAAATTCGCACCCCGGTGTTTGAGCAGACAACGCTGTTTGAACGGGGCATTGGCGAAGCAACCGATGTCGTCGGCAAGGAGATGTATACCTTCAAGGATCGCGGCGATCGCTCGATTACCCTGCGTCCAGAAGGAACGGCCGGGGTTGTGCGGGCGTTTATTGAACATAACTTAGCGGCTCAGGGGGCGGTTCAACGGCTCTGGTATGGTGGCCCGATGTTTCGCTATGAGCGTCCGCAAGCTGGACGCCAACGGCAGTTTCATCAAATTGGGGTGGAAGTGCTGGGCAGTCCTTCACCACGAGCAGACGCAGAGGTGATTGCGATCGCCACCGATATTCTGCAAACTCTGGGACTGAAGAACCTGAACCTGAACTTAAACTCGATTGGTGATCCGGACGATCGCCAACGTTATCGAGACGCTTTGATCGCTTACCTGACTCCCTACAAAAGCGACCTGGATGCAGATTCCCAGGATCGGCTCACCCGAAACCCGCTGCGTATTCTGGACAGCAAAGACGAGCGCACCCAAGACATTCTCAAGCAAGCACCCAGCATTCTGGATCATCTCGGATCCGACTCTCAAGCCCGCTTTGAGCAAGTCAAACATCTACTAGCCAGCTTGGGGATCGCTTACACACTCAATTCTCGACTCGTGCGTGGACTCGACTATTACACACATACCGTGTTTGAAGTTCAATCCAGTGATCTGGGAGCACAGGCAACCGTATGTGCTGGAGGGCGCTACGACGGCTTGGTGGCTGAACTGGGGGGAGCAACAACGCCTGCTGTCGGCTGGGCGATCGGGCTGGAGCGTCTGGTCATTCTGCTTCAACAGCTCCAAACCCTGCCAACGTCAGCAATCGATTTTTACCTGATCTCCAAAGGAGATCAGGCAGAAGCACAGGCTCTAGGTTTGGCACAAACTCTACGCCAGAGTGGGTTTACGGTTGAGATGGATCTGAGCGGCAGCGCATTCAAAAAGCAATTTGGACGAGCAGACCGGAGCGGTGCTGCGGGTTGCTTCATTTTGGGAGATGCAGAGGCAGCGAGTCAGACCGTGAAACTCAAGTGGCTGGCATCGGGAGAAGAAACAGCGATCGCCCAAACAGATCTTCCCTCCCAAATAGACGACCTTCGTCAGCAAATCAACGCTTTCAGAACCCATCGTTAACTTTTCTAACGGTCTTCACACCTGCATTCTCAGAGCGTCCCCTCCTGGGCTTAGAATTAACTCAATTCTTACTACCCTGTATAACTTAAGGAAATTCGGAATGTCTGACCTGATCAAACCTTATAATGGTGACCCCTTCACCGGGCATCTCTCCACTCCGATCAGCGATTCTCCCTTTACCAGAGCATTCATCGGGAACCTGCCAGCTTACCGTAAAGGGTTGTCTCCCATTTTGCGCGGTTTGGAAATTGGTCTAGCTCATGGCTACTTTTTAATTGGTCCTTGGGTGAAGCTAGGTCCTCTGCGGGATTCCGACGCCGCAGCCGTAGGTGGGCTTATTTCAGGAATGGCAATGATCCTGATTGCAACAGCCTGCTTGTCTGCCTATGGTCTTGCTACCTTTGGACAAGAAGGCGGTGATAGCAATTCTTTGCAATCAGCAGAAGGGTGGAGCCAATTTGCAGGTGGTTTTTTCATCGGCGGATCCTGTGGTGTACTGGCAGCGTTTCTCTTGCTACAAAACTTTGCTGTTGTAGACTCCATCTTCCGTGGCTTAGTGAACTAGAGTGACAGTAATTTTCAGCAAGGAACTTTGCAGGGATTTGAATGTTCTTCAACTATAATTGCTGAACTCGAAAAGCCTGGATGTTCATTGCCAGGCTTTTTTGTGTTTGCACGAACCAATTAAAAAGCCCAATGACCTTCATTGGGCTTTTGAGAAAGACACCGTAACTACCGCAACCACAAGGTAATGCAGCTTTATCCCTCAGCCTGAACATAGGGAACAACCCATGATCTACCGAATGTATTCTTTCAGGACACTGTTGCGATTTGGGTGACGCAGTTTGCGCAGTGCCTTCGCTTCGATTTGACGAATCCGTTCACGAGTAACATTGAAGATCTGACCGATTTCTTCCAGAGTCTTCATTCGTCCGTCGTCTAGTCCATAACGCAATCTCAAAACATCCCGTTCACGAGGGCTGAGGGTGTCTAGAACATTCTCTAAATCCTCACGCAGTAGGTTCTTAGCAACTTGATCCTCTGGTGTTTCGCCGTCGGACTCAATAAAGTCACCTAAGCGAGAATCTTCTTCTTTGCCAATCGGGGTTTCTAGCGAGATTGGCAGTTGAGCAGACTTGGCAATGAAACGCAGCTTCTCAATTGTCATTTCCATGCGGGTGGCAATTTCCTCTTCAGTTGGCTTGCGACCCATTTCTTGAGAAAGCAGCTTGGTTGTCTTCTTAATTCGAGAAATCGTTTCATAAAGGTGAACGGGAAGACGGATTGTGCGCGATTGATCTGCGATCGCCCGCGTAATTGCTTGCCGAATCCACCACGTTGCATAAGTAGAAAACTTATAACCTTTCTCGTGATCAAACTTTTCAGCCGCTCGAATCAAACCCAAACTGCCTTCCTGGATCAAATCTTGGAATGACAGTCCTCGGTTCATATACTTTTTGGCAATGGATACAACCAGTCTCAGGTTTGATTGCACCATCTTGTCCTTGGCTCGGCGTCCCAAATGGAGACGATGACGAAACGCTGGCAACGGCATATTCACCGCATCCGCCCACTCATTATCGCGAGGAGCACGCTCCAACTGCTGCTCAAGACTTTCTCGTATCCGTTCTAGCTCCAATAGATCAGCAATCTTTCGTGCAAGCTCAATCTCCTCATCAGCTCGTAACAGCCTAATCCGACCAATTTCCTGCAAATACAGGCGAATTGAATCTTCCGTATAGTGCTTCTTTTTCGCCTGCGTTCGACGGCGACCGGGACGAGCCTTGCCAGACTTGCTATCCTCTTCGGAAGAGGCAACTAGAGCATCGTCCTGGTCATCCTCCTCCTCTTCTTCAATGAAGAGTTCTAAATCACTATCAGGTAAATCGTCGGAAGCATTACTTAGCAACTCGATGTTGAGTACGTCGTTGGCTTGGGTCATGCCGCGTTCCTCATGCTCCTTAAACTAACAAATGGGAATTGGTTAAACGTCGCACACCATTGCTACCAGTCAAGGTAAAGAAAAAAGAAAACACTGGACAGGTAGCCAACCATCTACTAGCCAGACAAAAAATATACTCTCCAACCCGAGCTATTGCTTTAGGTAGAAGAACCAAATGACAAATTCTGGGGCTAGGTTTACTGAAACCTTTCTGATTGTAGCCTTTCTCACAAATGTTACCCGCTTTTCATTCGGCTTTGCCACGATGCAACAGAATATTTATGGATATTTTGTACCTCGAAATGCATTGCTGATGTAAAGCGCATGAGTGAAGGTTTGCCTCTATCCTCCTTAATAGCAACTTAGATGGATCGTTGTGAAGCACTAATTCTAGCAATGGTTGCTCAAGACTGAGTAGGGCAAAAGCAAAAAAAACTACTCGCAAAAGATCCCTTGTTTCCAGAGCTGGTTTATGGTAACGAAGTGGTAGCCTTGTTGCTTCAGCATCGGAATCAACTGTTTAGTGATTTCTGCGACATCTGCTCCACCGGTATAACCATCATGGAGAACGATAATAGAGCCATTCCGCACTTGTTGCAGGATGCGGTTAATGACGATCGCAATTCCAGGGCTTACCCAGTCCTCAGGAACCACACTCCACATCACAGACCGATAGTTCCATTGGTGCAGTAGGCGCAGGGTTTGAGGCGTGAATAGACCATTTGGAGGGCGCACATCTCGAACGGCTTCGGCAGCAAGCTGGCAGGCTGCAGCGATTTCAGCCTGGGTTCTTTGCAAGGACTGCTTCAAGTCGATGGGGGAAAGGTTTGGAAAAGCACGGTGGTCGTAGCCATGCAGTCCAATCCAATGGCCACGCTCGTATGCCGCTTTCGCGATCGCAGGTGCTCGGTTCACACAGGCTCCAAGCCAGAAAAAGCTGGCAGGTACGCCGTAGTCATCCAAAATATCTAGAAGCCTGGGAGTATAGTCAGGGTGGGGCCCGTCATCAAAGGTGAGAGCAATCTCAGGTATCCGCTCATCCCCTGCCCAGAGGCATTTTGGAAATGTGGGCTTGAGAACGCGATGAAGAATTGGATACAGGGGTGCGAGCTGCATGGGTTGAGCGGGTAAAAGCGATCAAAGAAATCGGAGTTGAATTTCTCCTAGCCTAACTGACTGAACAACAGGACTGCCGGGTATAAGCAGATTGCACAAGAGAGGAAAGGACTTCGCTGCTAATTGGACTAACCAAAAAACCATCAAATCCAGGATTCTCTTCCTGGTGAATCCAGCTTGGAGCGTGGAAATCGGTCAACGCCACCAATGTGATTTGCTGAGTTTTGGCATGAGTCCGCAGTTCGTTCAGCAAATTCTGAGACCAGCTTTGATGGTCGCCTGTCAGAATGACGAGAAAAGGAGGATATTCACTGGCTTGAACAACAGCTTGCTCTTCTGAGCAAGCGATCGCAACCGAATACCTTGAACACCGAAGTAAAGAGGCTAGAATACGTGCCTGACGGGGATGTCTGGCTAGGAGCAATATGTAACCTGCTGAATCCATATCAGCACACTGCGAATTGGTTATCTAAACCACGTCCAGCTCGGAATCTGGAGTTTTCCCTTAAGAAAAACTCCAGGTCTGGACGTGGACAAGGTTTAATTCAATGTGACCTGTAAGGTTCAATATACTCGCTGCAACAGTCATGTTTCTTAGCGAAAGAAGTCAACAAAATCCCTATCCCGCAACCGTTTAAAGTAATAGCTTCTAGATTTAGAGCTTCCAATTTTCTTAGTTTTCATAGGACTTCAAAAAACATTTCGAGATATTTCGTAAGGTGGGTTTGATTGTCAAAAAATACTTCAATAGAAACGTGATTCAGGGGCTGGAAGTTCGTTAGAGGTTAGCAAAACTCTTCGTATTTTGGGTCAGTTTTGCGGATTTCATGGGAGTTTTCAGGTTATGACTGCGATCGCAGTTGTAATGTTGTTCAATAGAACTGTGGATGAACAATGACTGTAAGCGATGTTCTCAAGGGCACAAATCTTTACCTGATTGGCATGATGGGCTGCGGCAAAACGACGGTTGGGCAAATTGTGGCGCAGCAGTTGGGGTATCGCTTTTTTGACACCGATGCAGTGATTGAGCAGGTGGCTGGACAGTCCGTTCGCGACATTTTTGCAATTTTGGGCGAGCCGGGCTTTCGTGACTTAGAGAGTCAGGTACTGGCGGAACTGTCAGCGTACACGCGGCTGGCGATCGCCACCGGAGGCGGCATCGTATTGCGTCGCGAAAACTGGAGCTACCTGCGTCACGGCATCGTGATCTGGCTGGATGTGCCTCTGAATCAACTGCAGACACGCTTGCAGTCCGATACCAGCCGACCGCTGCTTGCCGCCGAAGACCTGCCAACGCGATTGCAAACCCTGCTCAATCAACGGCGATCGCTCTACGCCCAAGCCGATGTGCAAGTTACCTATCGGAGTGGAGTCTCTCCTGAACAAATGGCCAATCAGGTTATTCAACATCTTCAACAAGTAGTCAAAGGATAAAAGGCACAAGGGGCGAGAGGTAAGGGGTAAAGGATAGAGGGTAGGGGGTAAAGGGTAAGAGAGACTCCTCCCTCCTCCTCCCTCCCTCCTCTCCTACTTGTTACCGTGTATAATGTCTGCTTAATTGCGATATAGTAGTTTGTCAGTTTCATGTTGAGGGGTAGATGGGTGGATGAGTCAGCGTTAAACTCCACTCCATTGATTTGGGTCGAGGCTCTGGTGGACTGTCCAGGTACACAGGGGCTGTTTACCTATCGGCTTCCGGACGGATTAATTGTGCAGCCGGGGGACATTTTGAGCGTTCCGTTCGGCACCCAACAGGTAGGGGCGATCGCGGTTCGCTGTGTGGATCAACCGCCATCTGGGTTGGATGTGGCTCAGGTGCGTCCCGTGGAGTCCATTGTCAGCTCTGGCTTCTTTCCGCCCACCTATTGGCAGGTGCTCAATCGGGTGGCGGAGTACTATTGCACCCCGTTGATGCAGGTGATTCGTGTTGCACTGCCACCCGGACTCCTGAGGCGATCGCAGCGCCGAGTTCGGCTGATTAAGGGTCAGGAGTCAGGGGATTAGGGTCAGCAGCGAGAGGCGATGGGGAGATGGGGAGGGTGGGGAAGATGGGGGAGATGGGGAGAATAGGCAGGACAGGA
>JAAUSG010000300.1 GCA_012034055.1 Leptolyngbyaceae cyanobacterium RU_5_1
CCCTTATTAAGGGGGGATTTAGGGGGATCTTTGCACGCTTTGCTACAAACAGGAGGACTTTTAAAACATCCTCTTAATTTAAAATGGTAATTGAGGTTTGATAGTTGATGATCCACAACCTGATTACCTACTACCTACTACCTATTACTACCTAAGCTCTAACAATTTTGATTCCGTTTAAGAGTTTGCGAGTATTCTTGATACTAAATATTTAACTGACTAGCTTTTGGTGTGTGGTTTTATGACGAATCAAACTAACGTGCTGGAACTTGCAAAACAGGGAAATCCACAGGCGATCGCGTCCTTGATGAATCTTGCTCTGCAGTCAAAGGGCGCGATCGCTAAGGCAACTTTAAACAATGGTTGTTTACATATCATCCTTGATTCAGAACAGCCTCTCAGTCAGCAAACAATTGTCAATTTTGTCCGGAGTGGTTTAACAAACTTAGCGGCTAAACCGATTCAAAGCGTTGAGATCTACGCTAGAAAAGTAGGGCAGGAGGAACCAGTTTGGACTGAACGCTTTCAAGTTGACCATTCAGCACCAAGCCATTACACTGATCTTCCTGCCTCCGTTGAAAATAGGAAATTACGATTACCGTCACCTCGCACGTTTACAACTAGCGAAACGCCCACAAACCTCTCTTTTAAAAAACTGACTACTTATAAATCAGCAAAAATAAAAATCCCAGCTAATTTCCACACTCTTTCTAAACAAACCAGGTATCACCTACGATTTTTCACAAGTGCAGTTCTGCCCCAAGTTAAATCCTCGAAGAATAGATATGTATTCGTGTCTGCAGCGGTTCTGGCATTTGTGTGTGGTGGGGTTGTGGCAGTGATCGTCAATTCCCAAGCTGCCGGTACTTCCCAATCAACTGCCGCCTTGAAGTCTGCGATCGCCCTGGAGCAAATCAATGCAAAGCAGTATCTGGCGCAGATGAGTAAGGCACAGAAGCGGTTCTATCAAAACAGTGGGCGATTCGCTGCTACCCTGGAAGAATTGGAGCGTTCTGCTGCGATTATGTTCCAAAGTGCTCACTATACCTACAAGTTAACCATTCGCGATCAAATTCAATCTGAATTGAGAGCAACTCCAAAGGTTGATGGTATGAAAAGCTACACCAGTCTCGTGATGTTGAGCCAGGCAGCAGACGGTTCAAGCGCGATCGCGGGCAAGATTTGTGAGACCGATCAACCGTCTGATGTGCCTCCAATAACTCCTCAAATGATGGAAGTTGGACTGCAATGTCCCGTCAATTCAACGAATGTTCCTTTCTAAATAAACCCTATTCACGTCCAGACCTGGAGTTTTTCTTAGGGGAAAACTCTAGATTCCGAACTGGACGTGGTTTAGGTAGACACTTTCAACAAATCCTTGTGGGGTGGACATCGTGTCCGCCCAATTTGAGCAGGCAGATGCCCGCTCCACGAGAAATCAGTACTTCCCATGATTTAAGTTTGCAGATCGCGTCGATAACCAATGACCAATGACCAATGACCAATGACCCTCCCGCAGAATGCCAAACCTAGAATGGATATATGCATTCAGCGAAACTGTTATGGAAAAAGTTTTTGGAATTCTCCTGGGAGCACTGCTTATTTTTGCGCTAAAAGGATTCAGGCTCGATCGCGAGTATCAGCGCGGTGTCATTTTTCGGCTGGGGCGGGCGCGGGGCGTCATGGGCCCTGGACTGTACTGGACAATTCCCTGGGTTGATCAAAAAGTTCAGGTGGATGTTCGTACTCGAACCGTCAATATTGAGCCGCAGGAAACGGTTACGGCGGATAGTGTGACGATCCGAGTGAATGCGGTTCTCTACTACCGAATTCTGGACCCAGCAAAGGCGATCAATCGGGTTGAGAGTTATCAAAATGCCGTGTATCAGGTGGCGTTGACCACGTTGCGCAACGTCGTCGGTCAAAACATTCTGGATGACGTGCTGCAGAATCGCGACAAGATCAACATCAAAGTACAAGAAATTGTGGATGAAATCACCGAACCCTGGGGCATCGTAATTGAGCGAGTGGAGATGAAGGATGTTGAAATTCCAATCGGAATGCAGCGGGCCATGGCGAAGGAAGCTGAGGCAATTCGGGAAAAACGCGCCCGGCTGATCAAAGCAGCGGCTGAACAGGAAGCCTCTTTCAAGTTAGCTGAAGCCTCTCGAAACATCAGTGCCAATCCGTCAGCCTTGGAGCTGCGTCGCCTGCAGATGTTGACCGAAATTGGCGCGGAAAATAACACGACCACCATCATCATGATGCCGTCCGACTTTATCAATCTTGCTAAACGGTGGTCAGAGCCGCGATCGCATGAGTCTTCTCCAGAAAATGCAACTCCCTTCAATCCAGAAGTCTTTTTCAATTCCAAGTCTGCTCAGGAAGTGAGGGGTGAAGAGTGAGGGGTGAGGAGTGGAGAAGTAGAGGTAGAGAGTGGCGAGTGGAAGACTAAGATCTTCGTATGCTCTTCACCCTTTACCCTTTACTCCCTGCCCTTCAATCACTTCCTCTGCCGACCTCAACGAATGAATATTCTCTTCCCAGTTGACTCCATCGAAGGGGACGACTCGAAACTGAGAGAGTACATTTTCGTCGAGGCAGCGCACGTTTACGTCGATCATATGAGGGTGCGATCGCGGACGATAAAACCCATGAATTCCACAAATTTTGCAGAACGTGTGTTTAGCAACGCCAGTGTTGAAGGTGTAAGTCGTCAACATCTCTTCACCGCTCACCAGCGTGAACTGTTCCGGTGGCACAATCAAATGCAAAAAGCCCTTCTTCCGACACATCGAACAGTTGCAATCGGAAACCTGATCCTGCTCAGGATTTGCCAGTACGCGAAATCGAACTGCACCACAATGGCAGCCACCCTCGTAGGTGTTAAGTCGATTTGTTTCTGTCATAGCTGCCTCACTAAGGACAATGAAAAATTAAAAATGTAAAATTAAAAATGGAAACCTAAGTTGGCAGCCATTTTTAATTTTTAACTTTTAATTTTTAATTAATTCTCGCTTCTAACAACACAAGCTGCATTTAAGACCACAAATCTCTCATTTTTGAAAGCCGCACAGTCTGCGATCGCTTGCTGGACAATTGGCATCGTTCCTTGCTGCAGAGTGGCGATCGCGGCACTCGTTTCTGGTTTAAACTGACGACCCCAAAGCTTCTCTACAAACGATGGAGTGAATGTCTCTTGCTGGATTAGCCAATAATCAATACCGTATTTTTCAGTGAACTGGCGAACCTGTTTTGCATCGGTGCCGTAATGAGCACGAATCAGATCCAGGACTCGCTCCCGAACTTGACGGTAATAGCCAACGTGATAGGGGATGCCGTACTCCCAACTGACTAAAACGGTGCGTTGAGAAAAACTGGGCAGGTTATTCGCTTCTCGTGAGAGGGACGCAATCACGATATCTCTGGGTTGTTGAGCAAAGAACTGATATAAGTCTGGTTCTCGTCCTGTGATGTATCCTGGCAGGATGCGAGTTGGAAACAGCACTTCCAGGACGGGAACGGCTTTTTGCAATGGAACGCTAACTGGATAGGTCATCAGAAATAGTCCCAATGCGATCGCAGTTCCCAACGCCGTGAGTCGCCTGCGCCAGTCATTCCGTTGATTTGCCCACCGAAACAGCGCATCCAGCAAAATGGCGAGAGTGACTCCGGCGGACAGCACCATCACGACTCGAAAACTGTGTTGGGTGTAACGACTGGGATGATGTAATGAAAACAGCACCGCATGAGCCGCAAAAAACAGCACGATTGAGGATAGCAACACTTGAACCAGCACTCGAACTTTGTCGGTGATGTTCTGTACTAAGGGATAGCGCTGCGGCGATCGGATCAGCAGCGGTAAGAAAAGCCCGATCGCAACTAAAGGTGGCTTCAGCAACTGAGACGGGCGGGGCACAATCCCGCTGCGCATGGAAATCAGCCAGTAGTCAAATGGATTATTGGAAAAGAAGCTGCCTCTGCCATCCTTCCAAAATTCTGGCATTTGCCGCGCTGCCGCGGCGCTAATCGTGGGACCAAACTCCGTTGCTCCTCCAATTGCATAAAACAACAGCGCCGCACATCCCACTACCAGTCCAACCCCGGACAATAGCTGCTCGTTCCGGCTTTCCGTCAGGCGAGGGCGTTTATCCTGCCAGGACACCAGACGCAGTACCAAAACGCCACAGGACACCAGCATGACTTGGGGATAAAACAATCCCTGCAGTGCGATCGCGATCCAGCAGGGTACTGGCGATCGCTTCATCAGGTAATACAAAAACGCCAGAAACAGCGGATAGACAAAGGCTCTGGGAGTTGCTGAATTAATGTCATCGGCCACAACCGTGCTCAGGTTAAGCAGCACGGAGGAAAAAAAACTGGCGATCGGGACTGGCAAAATCTGCAGGCACGTTCCAAAACAGTACGCCGTCGCAATCAACCACAGCACAGGAGGCAGTAGCTTACTGAGCACGAACGGATCAATGCCCAGCGTTGCCATCACTCGATAAACCGTGGTGTAACCCCAGGGAGCCACCGACTGAAAATAATCGGCAGTCAAATCATTGGGAAACAGGGCTGGATCGAGAAACCGCTGCATCCAGAACACATGCTGCCGCGCATCGTCCTGCACCACATACTCACCCCCAAACGCCCGCTGCAGCGCCATCCAACCAATCATCGCCGCAAAGGCCATACTGAGGCTGAACCAGAACAGATTTTCGATTTTCGATTTTCGATTTTCGATTTTATGGCGATTTTCATTGGTATCCAGTCCACCTACTCCCCGTTCGCCTTTCGTCATTTGTCATTTGTCATTTGTCATTCGCCAAAATACTACAGCCTAATCACGCTTCAATCGTTGCTTGATCTGACGCAGGTTGGAGACATAGTGTCCTAGAAAGGGGAGTCCGGCGATCGCGGGCATCAAATATCGGGACGTACACAGCACTCCCAGTGCGGCAGCCGTCGCGGCATTGAAATAGGGCTGGTAGAACACAATCAGCGCAGCATCTCGCGTCCCCACGCCAGCAAAGGTGAGCGGCAGCAATCCGGCCAAAATTGCTAGCGGAGACAGCGCCAAGTTGGTAACGAATGGCGTCCAGGCTTTCAGTGCCAGAATGAAAAACCAGATTTGCAGCAGATGTAAGAACCAGGTGAATATTGAGATTGCCGTTATTTTGAGCAATTGTGAGCGATCGCCCCAGAAGTAGTCGTGCATCTCCCGCCATGCGGTTTGAAATGTAGCCAGTTTCGCTTTGATCGGTTTCGGCGCAATCGTTTGTCCAGAAAAAAAGAACACCTGCGCAAACGGACGCGACCCCAACAGCAACCCCCCAACCACCAATCCCCCAACTACGCTTACCGTCATCACCCAAAACAGTGCGTCTTTCTGGGGATATAGCAGCAACCCAAACGCGCACCAGAGCAGCAGCGACAGCATGTCACAGGCTTTCTCAAAAATCACCAGCGACAGCGCCAACGATCCACTCAAATGCCCCCGCTCCTGCATAAAATACGCCTTCACAATATCCCCCATCTTCGACGGCAACACCATGTTTAACGTGCTGGCAGCCAGGATTAAACGGTTGGCTTCGGGGAAGGTGAGAGATGAGAGGTAAGAGGTGGGAGAAATTGCAGATTGCAGATTGTAGATTGCAGATTGAGCGTTTCTCGCTTCCCCATCGTCC
>JAAUSG010000301.1 GCA_012034055.1 Leptolyngbyaceae cyanobacterium RU_5_1
AACTGAACAAGTGCCCAGATGCCGAAAAACTCATCGCGGTTCCGAACAGGTGCCCAACCACTTGCAGCAAAAAAGACACCTTGTACTGCATCTGCGACTTGAACGAGATGGAAATATATCGCCAATAGAGACGCAGAGTATTCACCCCTATCCTCCTTGAATCACCAGTTTATTCACCCCCTGACTCACCAAAAAACGCCCCAGCAGCACAATTACAACAATCCAAAACCCTTGATGGAGCAATACCGTCAACACTGCACTGGGAGGAAGATTACCTGTGAACAAACGCAACGGTTGATCAAGCAGACCCGCGAACGGGAGCGCATTCAGCAGTGGCTTGATCCACTCTGGGAACAGCGGCAGCGGCACAATCATGCCTGAAAACATAATGATCAGCGTCGGAAACAGACTATTCACCCCTTCGCCCGATAACGTCCACATCATTGAGACCGTCAGCAGCATGGTTAATGCCGCAGAGAGCAAGATGGCACCGATAAAGGCCAGCAAAAAGGCAGCCAGAGCTGCAAACGAGGCTGGAAACGCCAGGAACCACTCAGCCAGTCCAACTAGCGGCAACAGCAACATGGTCACACCCAAAATTGGCACGGCACGCAGGACAAGTGGGGCAGTCCGCATGGCCAGGGCGCGAGTAAACCAGAAATTATACAGGTCAATGGGTCGGAGCAAGTCATAGCCGATTGCGCCGGAGCGGATCAAGCTTTGAATTTCACGATCGCCCGACCAGGGGACGATCGCCAGAATAAACGCCTGACCCAGCCACACGTATCCGGCTGCCTCCTGAAACGTCATCGGTTGAGCCGCCGTGGTATGGCTGAAAAATGCTTTCAGCACCATGACTTTCATCAACCCCCAAAAAAGCTGAGTCGCAATTCCAGCCAGGGCCGCCGCCCGATATTGCAGTAACAGGGCAAACCGGGCGATAAACAGCGATCGATAGGCGTTCATCCTGAGCAAATCCATAGGAGAATTCAAAATGCAAAATGCAAAATTAAAAATTGGAAACCTTTGCTATTCAACATTCTGGCTACCAACTTAAAACGGGACAGCAACACCAGGAAGGAAGTCAGAAGTCAGAAGTCGGGAGACAGGAGAAATACTGAATTCTGTCTCCTGCCCTACCCAAAAGCCCCATTTTTAATTTTTAACTTTTAATTCCTCCACATTGGCATAAAGTTCAGCTACGATTTCCTCGATCGGTGGATTTTCTACAAACAGGTCGGCTACATCATAGTGAGCTGTAATCTGGCTGATTAGGGACGCGGCAGACAGTTTGATTGGGTCGAACGCCAATGTCACTGTGCGACCTTCCTGGGAAAGCAGACTTACTCCATCGGCTGCAAAGCAGAATTCATCGGCTTTCAGGTCAATTCTTAAGTGCCGACGCGAGGACATTTGAGACCGCAACGTTGCCAGAGACCCATCGCAGAGAATCCTGCCATCGCCAATGATAATGACGCGATCGCACAGTGCCTCAATGTCATCCATGTCGTGAGTGGTCAGGATAGTAGTGACCTGGTGAGTTTGGTTCAGTTTCTTAATAAACTTGCGGACAGCTAGCTTGGAGACGGCATCCAGCCCGATGGTCGGTTCATCTAGAAACAGAATGTCGGGTCGGTGCAGCATGGCTGCCGCGAAGTCACATCGCATTCGCTGACCGAGGCTGAGTTGCCGGACGGGAGTGGAGAGCAAGCTTTCCAGATTCAGCAACGCAATCATTTCGTCGCAGGTCTGGCGATACTCTGCTGGGGGAACGCGATAAATATCCCGAAGCAAATCGAATGACTCGATCACGGGGAGATCCCACCAGAGCTGCGATCGCTGCCCAAACACAACGCCAATTCGACCGACATGGTGAATTCTATCTTTCCAGGGCGTGCGTCCATCAATCACGCAGGTTCCACTCGAAGGTACTAAGATGCCGCTTAAGATTTTGATGGTGGTTGATTTGCCTGCTCCATTGGGCCCGATGTAGCCGACCAGTTCCCCTCGCTTTAGCGAAAACGACACGCCTTTCAACGCCTGAACTTCTCTCGTTTGGCGCTGCACCAGTCCTCGGATTGAACCCAAAACCCCAGATGAGCGTTCAGACACAAAGAAGGTCTTGCTGAGACCTTCGACGGTAATGTGAGACATAGATTCCCCTTACGCTTTTCCCAACAACCAATAGGTGGTCATGTTTCCCCTGCCTTTCACCGCAATGGTTCCCCGTTTTTGAAACACGTACTGATCCTTGAGCCGCTCGTAGGTGGCATTGGTCACCTGGATGGTTCCCGGATTGCCGTGAGACTCCATCCGAGATGCAATATTAACGGCATCCCCCCACAGGTCGTAAATAAACTTCTTGATGCCAATCACGCCTGCAATGACGGGGCCAGTATTGATGCCAATCCGAATTTGAAAGGATTCCCCAGCTCCATTGCGAAAGTTGGGCATGCAGGTTTGCATTTCCAGGGCCATGTTGGCGATCGCTTCGGCATGATCCGGACGCAGCACCGGTAATCCTCCTACCACCATGTAGGCATCGCCAATGGTTTTGATTTTTTCTAAGTCGTATTTCTCGGCGAGGTGGTCAAAGGCAGAAAAAATTTGATTCAGCAAGTTGACGAGTTTGAGGGGATCCATGCGGGTGGACAGGGCCGTAAAGCCGACAATGTCTGCAAATAGAATGGTGGCTTCCTCAAAGTGCTCTGCTGGAGCGTGCTTAGATTCCTTCAGGCGTTCCGCGATCGATTTGGGCAGCACATTCAGCAACAACTGCTCTGATCGCTCCTTCTCTAAGCGCAACTCTGCAGTCCGTTCCTCGACGCGCCGTTCCAGCTCTTCATTGGCCATTCGCAAGGCGTCTTCAGCGCGTTGACGTTCGCGTAAGGCCGCTTGCTGCTTAGTGATATCCCGCACGATAATCAAAACCTCATCCGGTGCAGTGACGACGATCCGCACCTCTTCGTCGATCGCCTGACCGTTGAGCATCAGTTGGTGCTCGTAGACCTGCAGTTCACCTGTTTGCAAAGCTTGCCGGATATATTGCATCCGCTGCTCGGCTTGTGCGGCAGGCAAGGAGTCATAAACGCTGGTGCCCGCCAGGAAAGTGGTGCCTCCCAGAAATTGTTTGAGGCGATTGGCACCGATCGCATTATCGATATAAGTACCATCCCCACTCACGCGCAGCAGCAAATCAGGAATTGCTGCAATCAAGGCGCGATTCGTGGCTTCGCTCTGGCGCAGCGCCGCTTCTGCCTGTTGGCGTTCCCGGAGCGCCGCTTGCCGTTCGGTGATATCTCGAACGATCGCCAACACCTCATCCTCACCGCTCACCACCAGTCGGGCTTCATAGTCCCGCAGTGCTCCCTGTGTAGAAGGGAGTTGATAGGTAAACTCTTGCATCTCCCCCGTCTGGAGTGCCTGCTGCACATAGTACATTCGCTGTTGAGCCACGTCAGCAGGAAGCACCTCATAAATGGTTTTGCCTAGAACAGTCGCCGGGTCAATCGGCAAATCGCCAGCGCGATCGGCTTTGTAATCCAAATACGTGCCGTTCCGACTGATGCGGAACATGACGTCAGGAATGGCATCCAAAAAGGCGCGATTGCGGACTTCGCTCTGCCGCAAGGCTTCTTCAGCCTGCTTTTGTTCAGTGATATCAATTCCAACGGATACCGTAGCTGTACCCTGCTGGTACTTTTGGGCAATCACCAGGTAGTAGCGCCTGTACTCTTCGGCATCCACTGGAACCACTTGGGACGCCACATCCTCTGGGCTGGTCAGAAACTGGCGCACGAAGTCTGTCAGGGGGGTACGGCCTCTGAGCCAACCAATCTGTTGCCCCTCAAATGCCGCTGGAGTCAGGTTAAAACTGGTCGCCATGCGTTGATTGACGCCGATGTAAACCCCGTCTGACCGGATCCAGGCAATGGAACCGGGCACAGCATCCAGAACCGCCTCCAATTGCCCCTTGGCTTCCGCTAATCGATGCGTCTCTAGTGACAGGGCAACGAAATCACCAATGGAGCCAGCAAAAATCTGCTCTTCTAGCTGCCACTCACGGGACTGCCCAACGTGCTCATGACAGACAACCCCCACCACCCTGCCACCAATGCGGATCGGCACTTCCAACATTGATGTGATGCCCAACGGGGTGAGATACACCTCGGAGAATTCGCGTGTTGCTGGATCGGTATGGGCATCATGGGCAGCAATCAACCGCTGGGTTGACAAAGTCCGAAAGTAATTGGGAAAGTCAGTGACGGTCAGCACTGTGCCTTTCGAGGTGCGATCGCGGCTGCGCTCGTACAGACACAAACATTCAATCTGGGTTTGCTCCGGGTTATAGAGCCAGACACTGACCCGCTCTACACCCAGGGTACGGCTAGCGGCACGCATACATTGTTTGAGGGCTGTTTCCAAATCTTCTGTCAGGTTACGGGCTAACTCTCCTAACGCTTGACTGTAGCGACGTAGAGATGTTTCTAATTCGTACTCCCGTGTTTTGACCGTATGCACCATTTGCCGAAACATCCGTGCCAGATGTCCCAGTTCATCTGTGCGAGCAGCAGTATTACGGAGGCTTTCAGGTTGAAAGGTATCGTTTTCAACAGCAGCTGCCGCTACCGTGAACTGCTCGACCTGCTGAATGTAATTCAGTAGGTCTTTGTGTTTTTGATGCAGCTGGTTTTCCAGTTCAGTCGAATGTTCAGTGATCGTCTCCAACAAAACTTCTAAATCTGCTTTTTCTTCGTTCGCCGCTTCCAGTTCCTGGTTCAGGGCTGCTACTTGAGCCAGGAGTTCTTCTCTAGATGGGTGTTCTGCCTGCATAGTGTGTAGAGCCTATGAGCTGACACTGAAGCGTTAGTTCGCTTGCATTCGTGGTAAATCGCCCTCCTCAGCCTCGATAATAAGCTTCACTTACCATCAAAACCAAGCAGATGGTTCGAGGAGAATTGAAATCAATTCCTGCAGGACTCGCTATTTGAATCGTCTCTAAACTAGCTCCAGCTTCAGACTGGGAAGCAGTTTCTCTAAATTTTTTAAGAATTTTCCCTGCCAGGGAATCTGGTTGGAGCCAATCACAATCAGCTGGGTTGCACGCCTTTTCCGAATCGCGATCGCAACCTGGACAGCACATTAATCCCAGAGCTGTTCAGAAACTCCAGACCGCTCAGGTTGAGGGTCAGGGTCGCCAGTTCGCGGGCGACGACGCTATCGAGCAACTGGGCGATCGCGGCATATTCTATGGGACCACTCAGACCTAACTCACCTTGAAAGCTGACCATCGCCAACCTCTGGTTGTATAAAACTTTATAACTTTTGCCTTTAACTTCCTGAACTTCCATTTTGAGCATCCCGACCGAATGATGTTGACATTCTCTAGGTAGACATACACACTTCACCTGGAGTCATCAGCCATCAATGGAATTAACTTTACAGTAGTTAAAATTTATTCAGTAGTTCAGAATGAACTGTACATAGCAGCACGAATAAAAAGGGAGTCAAGGGTTGATTTGCCTATGTTATTGCGATCGCTGCTTGTAGATGTGGTAAATAAATTTACACCAAATGAGGTTACTGGCGCAAAAAATCAGACATAAGGTTAGTGACTCCTCCCGACGCTGACCTTTCAGGTACAGCGCGGGCTTCCTCCGAACCAGAGTTCAGAGGCGGTTTTAA
>JAAUSG010000060.1 GCA_012034055.1 Leptolyngbyaceae cyanobacterium RU_5_1
ATGGCAGAATGGTCGTGATCAATCATCGCGAGGGGCTGCAAACTCGCTATGCCCAACTGGGCAGCATTACGGTCAAGGTTGGACAAGCCGTGCAGCGAGGGCAAGCGATCGCCACCGTGGGCAATTCTGGCCGTCCCAGTTCATCCCAACCCCATCTGCACTTTGAAGTGCGATCGCGCTCCAATCTCGGTTGGGTTGCCGAAGATCCCCAACCTCTTCTGCTCAAAGACCTGCAACGCCGCAATCAAGCACAACAGTAAGGAAGTTTGAATTGTGAATTGCGAATTGCGAATTGTAAATTGAA
Source organism: Leptolyngbyaceae cyanobacterium RU_5_1 (assembly GCA_012034055.1). Taxonomy (GTDB): domain Bacteria; phylum Cyanobacteriota; class Cyanobacteriia; order Leptolyngbyales; family Leptolyngbyaceae; genus JAAUSG01. The sequence continues at coordinate 305 of JAAUSG010000060.1, forward strand.
GCGCTACGGGGATTACCATTCGTCATTCGTCATTTGCATATTCTCCAAAACTCATCCGTACAGATCGGTAACCTCCGATAGAAAGGATGAATGCTATGAGTGGCTGTTCTGTCTCTCCTGTTGCCGCACTATCTGCTCAAGCTGAATTTAATTGGTTGCAAACCATCGTAGACAACTTGATTGACGGTGTTTTAATCGTCACGATGGACGGCGAGTGGGTTTACGGGAACTATATCGCTCACCGCATTTGCCAGCAGTTGAATTTGGGCACGTTGGTGTCTGAAGTAATTCCGCCATCGATCTGGCAAGTTTGTCAGATTTTGTTAGAACGCGATCGCTCCGGTTGTGAGCACCCCGTTGTCATTGAATCGGAGATTTCTCTGGAGCATCTAGCCCAGTATCGAGTTCGCGTGTGCTGGTTGCAGATGGAGGATGCGCAGCGCCCCTATTTGTTAGTAACACTGGAAGATCGACATAAAACGGCATCAAGTCGCGCGATCTCGGAAGTTCGGCAGTACGGATTGACTGCCCGGCAGTCGGATGTTTGGATGCTCTATCGCACTGGACACACCTATCGGGAGATTGCTACGGAACTGTTTGTTACTGTCAATACAGTTAAGCGGCATATGAAGGACATACACGCTAAACAGAAGCTGATCGCTGCTGAACATACTAATTTTAGATTTTAGATTAGCGATTTTAGATTGAAGGTGTTTATTCATCCTTCATCCTTCCACCTTTCGCTGTCCAAACCTGGAGTTTTTTTAAGGGAAAGCTACAGATTCCGAGCTGAACGTGGTTTATGTCAAATGTTTATAAACAATCGGACTACTCACTTGAGCATTCATTTCAAATTCGACACAATAGCAGTTAATCATCCACTAGCGGTCTGTCAACTTACCCGTTGACCAATAGTTCAAGCTTAGACAATTGACTCACGTTAGGTCTTCGAGAGGTTTTCAACTTGTCGAATTGTCTAACGTGTTTAGCCTTGAACACCAGTGCTGCTAGGGGGCAGGGGCTAAGGATTGCAACGCAATCATCTGTATCCTAGACATAGCTAGGTTTTGAAGCTCTGCAATCTCCTAGAAACCTTTATGGATCACGAGATAGTTGGCACATACGATGTCGGATTAGTTTTGCTGTCATTTGCGATCGCAGTCATTGCATCCTTTTGCTCCCTGGATTTGGCTAGACGGGTCAGATCGGCACTGGGACAAACGCGACTGCTTTGGCTGCTGGGGGGTGCAATGGCAATGGGAGCGGGCATCTGGTCAATGCACTTTATTGCCATGCTTGCGTTTCACCTCCCCCTCTCAGTGAATTACAACCTCGCTACTACACTGCTGTCGTTTGTGTATGCAGTTTTGGCCTCTGGAATCGCGCTCTGGTTATTTAGCCGTTCAACCTCTAATCCACTTCTGGTGATTGGGGGCGGCATTTGCATGGGAATTGCCATTGCCTGGATGCACTACACCGGAATGGCGGCGATGCAGATCCAGGCAGCTCTTAAATACAACCTGGGACGGGTGGGATTGTCGGTGGCGATCGCCGTAATCGCATCGTTTGGGGCACTTTGGTTCGCATTTCGTCTCCAGCTTCAGTCTGCAGAGAAGATTCTTTGGCAGCAATTGGCGAGTGCGCTGGTGATGGGGGTTGCCATCAGCGGGATGCATTACACTGGCATGTGGGCGACTCACTTCATTCCGCAAGACACCCTGCCCGAGCATCCGTCTCTGGCCATTAACCCCTCTCTACTTGCCATTGCGATCGGCATCAAAACGCTGTTAGTCATCGGTGTGACCCTAATGGCGTCCCTATTCGATCAGCTGCTAACGGCTCAACGATTACGAGAACAATCGCTACAGGAAAGTGAGACGCGCTTCCGAAAATTGACTCAAGATATGCAGGTCGGAGTGCTGCTGCTCAATGCCAGCGCAGAAGTGCTGGTTTGCAATCAAGCGGCCTTAAATTTACTCAATCTCAATCAAGCCGAGCAGCCGATCAAGGTGTTTGGGAGTGACGATTGGCAGTTCTTACATGAAGATGGCACACCGTTTCAGCCCAAAGAATTGCCCGTACAACGCGCGATCTCTCTGCATCAACCAGTTCGCGATGTCGTGATGGGCATTGAAGATGAACACACTCAGGACTGTCGGTGGCTACTAGTTAACGTCAATCCACAACTGTCCGATGATTACAGCGTCGAACAGGTTGTTTGTACGCTCAGTGATATTACCCATCAAAAGCAAGCCGAAACTGCACTGCAACGCAGCAACAGCCGCTATCGAAACCTGGCAGAAAATGTACCAGGGATGATTTACCAGATCGCGCTCAAAACTGACGGCAAGTTAATGTTTTCCTACGTTAGCCCCGGTTGCCGAGAACTGTTTGACTTGGAGCCAAATGAACTGTTGGACAATCCCAATCTATCCTGGCATCTCACCCATCCGGACGATGTTGTTGCATTTGAACGATCCATTCTTGACTCTGCAAGAACCCTGCAATCCTGGAATTTTACCTGGAGGGTCATTATCAAGGGGCAGCTGAAGTGGCTCCAAGGGAACTCCCGTCCGGAATTGCAACCCGATGGCAGCATTATCTGGGATGGCTTAGTCACGGATATCACGGATCGTAAACACGCGGAGGAACGGCTGCAGAGGAGCGCTGAGCGGGAACGGGCAATCACCCGCGTGGTTCAACGTATGCGGCAAACACTGAAGCTTGAACACATTTTCAGCGCTACAACAGAGGAACTGCGGCAGGCTTTATGCTGCGATCGCGTCGTCATCTACCGCTTCACCAATATCGATCAAGAGCGAATCGTATCTGAGTCCGTTGCAGAGGGATGGGTTTCACTGATGCAGTTATCTGCCCAGGACCCAGTACAAGAAGTATCACCCCATCGAGAAGAATCCCAAGATAGCGTCGATACGCTAGGAGTGAGTTACGTCTGCGTTCCAGACATCTATCAAGCGGGACTAACCCCGGCTGACCTCGATCGTTTAGAGCGGTTTCAAGCCAGAGCTTACCTCAGCGTTCCGATCTTTTCGGGGCATCACCTCTGGGGGTCCCTGGTCACCTACCAAAATTCAGGTCCCCACGACTGGGACAGTGCAGAAACCAAAATCGTTCTTCAAATTGGCACTCAGTTAGGTGTTGCGGTGCAACAGGCAGAACTCCTCGAACAAACTCAAAAGCAGGCCACCGAGCTGCGCCTATCCAAGGAAGTTGCTGATGCCGCTAACCGGGCAAAAAGCGAATTTCTGGCCAACATGAGCCATGAGCTGCGCACACCGCTGAATGCGATCCTTGGCTTTACTCAACTGATGTACTGCGATCGCACCCTCTCATCCGAGCATCAACAATACATCGACATCATCAGCCGCAGTGGTGAACACCTACTGGCCCTGATTAACAACATTTTGGAAATGTCAAAAATTGAAGCTGGACGGATTACCTTGAATGAGAAAAGCTTTGACTTGCATCGGTTGCTTGACAATTTGGAAGCCATGTTTCAACTCAAAGCCTATTCCAAAGGATTGCGGCTTGTGTTTGAACGGGATGTAACGCTCCCCGCTCAGATCAAAACCGATGAAGGCAAACTGAATCAGGTGTTGATCAATCTACTTAGCAACGCGATTAAGTTTACTCAGGCAGGCAAAGTGACGCTACGGGCAAGTGTAGGGAATGGGGAACGGGGAATGGGGAACGAAGAGGACACGGGGACACGGGGACACGGAGACACGGAGAATCAAGAAGACATTCGGACACGAGGACATGGGGACACGAGGAACGAAGCTGAAGAACTTACCGCGTCTCCGCGTCTCCCTTTCTCCGTGTCCTCTTACTCCGCGTCCAATTCTCCGTCTCTCACCTCACCCACACCCCACACCCCATACCCCACTCCCCACTCCCTTCACTTTGAGGTCGAAGACACCGGGACCGGTATTGCCCCGGAAGAAATGGATCAGTTATTCAAAGCCTTTGGGCAAACAAAAGTTGGACTGGGAGCCAGCGAGGGAACTGGGCTGGGACTAGCAATTAGTCAACGGTTTGTCCAGCTGATGGGCGGAACCATCACGCTCACGAGTCAAGTGGATCAAGGCAGCGTGTTTGCCTTCAGTATTCAGGTCACGGCGGCAGAGGACACCTGGATTGAGAAGAAACGATCCACTCAAGGTAAAGTCATTGGCCTCGCTCCTAACCAACCGGACTACCGAATTTTGGTTGCGGATGATGAACCCACGAACCGTCTGCTGTTGGTGAAATTATTCAGCAAGCTGAATCTGGAAGTGCGGGAAGCTAGAAATGGTCAAGAGGCGATCGCTCATTGGCAAACCTGGTCTCCCCACCTGATTTGGATGGATATGCAAATGCCTGTTTTAGATGGCAGCGAGGCCACACGACAGATCAAAGAGTCCGATTTAGGGAAATCTACCGTCATCATCGCGTTGACCGCCAGCGCCTTTGAGGAGCAACGGCAAAAGATTCTGGCAGCCGGATGTGACGACTTTGTTCGGAAACCGTTCCACAAAGAAGAAATTCTGGAAAAGATGGCAGAGCATTTAGGGGTGCAGTATCTCTATGAAGACAGCGACCTGTCACCCGCCATCAGCCGTCAACCCAAACAGCAGACAGACGGCTATCTGCTAGACTCCAACAGCCTCAGATCCATGCCACCGGCATGGATAAAACAGCTACATCAGGCGGCGGCAGAGGGTAGCGATTCCCTCGTTCTCAAACTAATTGAACAAATCCCTGTCAGCCAATCGTCTCTCGCTCAGTCCCTCACCGAGCTGGTCGATAACTTTCGATTTGATCAAATCATGGTGCTGACCCAATTAACAAACAGCTCAGTAGAGTAACTCAATTAACGACAAGATCGCTGAGAGGTAGGTGTCAGGTGCCAAGGTGCCAGGATCGACATTTCCCTGACACCCGTCGGCTGACGGCTCGACTGAGCGATCGCCGAATGTCGCTCTGGGAAGTCTGACACCTAATACCTGTTCAGTCGAGTCTTCGGTTTAATCATGCCCACTGACTTAAACCTTGTCCACGTCCAGACCTGGAGTTTTTCTGAAGGGAAAGCTACAGATTCCGAGCTGAACGTGGTTTAGAAAGGCTGTTCTGTCTAACCCGTGCAACTGAATGTTCGATGAACTATGAACCATCCTCAGCATGCTTCAAATACCATAGATGTCTTCGTTATTAACGATGTCTCAAAGAACACCTGTATAAACTATCCTCAGCATGATTCAAAAGCGGTCGATGTTCTCGTTGTGGATGATACGCCAGAGAACATTCGCCTCCTCTCGATCATGCTTTCTAAGAAGGGATATCATGTGCGTAAGGCGATCAACGGGAAAATGGGATTAACCGCTGTTCAAGCCCATCTCCCCGATTTGATTCTGCTCGATATCACGATGCCCGATATCGATGGCTATGAAGTTTGCCAGAGACTCAAAGCGAACCCTAAAACGTCTGACGTACCGGTTATTTTCCTGAGCGCTTTGGGTGACAGCTTAGATAAGGTCAAAGCATTCAATGTGGGAGGGGCGGATTACATTACAAAGCCGTTTCAGATTGAGGAGATTCTGGCTCGAGTCAATCACCAACTGGCATTGAGAAAAGCAGAACAGGAAATCCGTCAGCTTAATGCCCAACTCGAAGATCGGGTTAAAGAACGCACTCAGCAACTTGCATCTGCCAACGCTAAATTGTTGAAATTGGCGCTCTGCGATCCCCTTACCGGTCTGGCAAATCGATTTTCGTTCATGGAGCGGCTGGAACAGGCACTTCATCAAGCTAAGAACGATGTAGAGTGCCAGTTTGCCATCTTGTTTCTCGATTGCGATCGCTTCAAGATTGTCAATGATTCCTTGGGACATTTAGTGGGAGACGAACTGCTACAGGCGATCGCGGATCGGTTGCAGCAACTGCTCAAACCCAGTGATACGCTGGCTCGTTTAGGCGGTGACGAATTTGCGATGCTCCTCACCCACATTGCTGGAATTGACAGTGCCACTCAGTTAGCTGATCGCATGTTGAACACCTTCTCGCAACCCTTCAGCATCCGACAACAGCAGGTTTTTATCAGTGCCAGCATTGGGATTGCGCTCAGCAGTTCAGAGTACGAACAGCCAGAGCACTTACTGCGCGATGCAGATACTGCCATGTACCACGCCAAAGCATCCGGTAGAGCGCAGTATCAAATCTTTGAACCCACAATGCACACGGCAGCCCTGCAACAGTTGCTGCTGGAAACCGACCTGCGTCGTGCCATTAACCAACAGGAATTTGTGATTCACTACCAGCCGATCGTGGCTTTAAAGACAGGCAAAATTGCCGGATTAGAAGCATTGGTGCGTTGGCAACATCCAACTCGCGGTCTGGTTTCCCCCGCTGCATTTATTCCAATTGCCGAAGAAACCCGATTGATCAACCAGATTGGGAACTGGGTTTTACGAACTGCCTGTCACCAGCTCAGTTTTTGGCAAAAGCGGGGATTTGTAGACCCAACCTTCAGCATCAGTGTGAACCTTTCAGCCTGTCAATTTGCCCAGGTCGATTTAGTCGAACAAATTATCCAAATTCTGGCTGAAACTCAGCTTAACCCCCATTGCTTAAAGCTTGAAATTACCGAAAGCGCCATCATGGATAACCCTGAAGCTGCCGCTGTCATTCTTGAACAGTTGAGGCAGCACCAAATCCAGTTGAGCATGGATGACTTTGGAACTGGGTATTCCTCGCTCAATTATCTGCAATCGTTTCCAATGGACAACCTCAAAATCGATCGCTCGTTTGTGCAGTGTTTAGATGAAACCCAGGACAGTCTGGGATTGGTTCCTGTGATCAAGATGATCGCCAAAACCATGAATATGAAAGTGATTGCAGAAGGAATTGAAACAACCCAGCAGTTAATCCAATTGAAAGCACTGAACTGCGATTTTGGCCAAGGCTATTTATTCTCCAAACCACTGGAAGCAGAAGAGATCATTACCCTGCTTGCGTCTCCTGTGAACTGGAGATATTGAGAATGTCGAAGTGAGAATGCCAATCCTTCAGGAACACCCTTTCGGGCTGCCTCGCCGAAAGTCTGTTTCTGGAAATTGACGCTACTGAAGTGTTCGTAGGATTGCAGGCTGCGGACAGTGCCTAGCCCGTAGCGATCGCGATCGCTCCATATCCCTGGCTCCATCCCTAAAAGCAACCGCAACCGCGCGTGTGCCATCTGATCCAACCGCCACCAGGTGGGATGGTCTTCCCAGTGTTTCGGTTTGCCAGCCCGTTCGTACTCGTGATAACAGACGATTTGATTGGGGTGGTAAATGTCCCAGCCCTGCGTCCACGCCCGCACCGTCAGCGCAATTTCCTCACCCTGAAAGTAGAGCTGAGGGTCGTAGGGAACTTCCTCAATCAGTTGCGCAGGGGCAAACCAAAATCCTGCCGCGATAAACAGACCCAATTGGGGTTTGCACTGATATCTCAAACTCAAGCGACTCGCTAAACCGAGGATGCCTTGCTCAGTGAAGTGGGAAGCTCCGAGCGTGGTGGGTTCTCCATCCTGCAAAATGTTTGGAGGCGTATAGGCTGGTGGATAGGCCGTCAACAGCGGCTTAGAACTGGGGCACTGGTGCAGCATGTGCAGTAAGAGTTCATCCCACCCATGTACAAACCGCATGTGGCTGTCGATTTGCAACGTGTAAGGCTCTCCGTCCCAGAGCGATTGGGCTTTAGCGCGTGCCCAACACACTCCACGGCTGCGATCGCTATCTACCAACACTATCCGGCAACAGTCCAACTGATGCAGCGGCAGCCCATCCACTCCCGATTTGCCCTGCCACACAATTCCAAATGACACATTCTCCGGATTCGCCGCTTTTTGCAGGGCATCCTCCACCGTTGCCACCAACTCAGGATCTCGATAGCTAGCAATTTGCACAAAAATTCGAGGCATGGAGCTGCAAAGGTCAAAATGCTTGAGTCCTGGATGTTAATGCTTACAAGCCGTTTATTCCGAACGAAAATTGGGAGCCGCAACACTCAACGGACTGGAACTTCGGAATTTTTGCTAGATTCAACCGGTTCAACGTTGGCATGGTTATCGGTTGGAGAAGTTACTTCCGTCCCGTTAGGCTTTGCTGGTTCCAGTTGGGTTGGTTCAGGATCTGAGATGGGGCGGCGAACTTCAATGAGTTTAATGGCGCGGTTGACGCTTTCTGGCAGGATCACAACCAATCCATTCAAGGAAGCCGTATCTAGAGCCGTTTGAATTGCCGTTGTCTCGTCTAAAACTGTTTCGTACCGGCAATCGGGTTTAGCTTGCTGCAGACCGCGTGCAATCCACCGTGCTGCCTCGCCGCGCGGACGGCCACGGGTGTCATCGTCTTCTTTGATGATGATGCGATCGAACATCCCGGCGGAAAGCGTTCCCAATGTGAGCAGGTCTTCATCACGGCGATCGCCCGGACTGCCAACTACGCCGATTCGTTCACCGGGCCAGTTACGGACAAACCCTGCCAGTGCTTCGTAGCTGTGCGCATTGTGGGCATAGTCTACCAACGCATGGTAATCACCCAGGTTGAACAGGTTCATGCGACCGGGGGTTTGACCAGAGGATGCTCGGAACGACAAGAGTGCCGCCCGAATATCTTGAATATCCACGCCTTGCGCAAACGCCGCTAGACTTGCGGCCAATGCATTCGCAATCTGAAACGGGGCGCGTCCACCCAACGTCAGGGGCACATTAGCGGCCTGCTCAATCCGCAGCGTCCAGTCCCCCTTCAGAATGGACAAATAGCCATTCTCGTAAACGGCGGCCAGTCCTCCTTTCTGCGTATGTGATTTGATCAGTTCACAGTCGGGATTCATGGAAAAATAGACAACCTGAGCGTTGACTCGGCTGGCCATCTCTGTGACCAGGGGATCGTCCGCATTCAGGACAACGTAGCCGTTGGGCATCACTGTTTCGGCAACGACGCTCTTGACCCGTGCCATCTGCTCGATTGTGTCGATATCACTAATTCCCAAGTGATCGGCGGCCACGTTGAGCACCACCCCCACGTCGCAGGAGTTGAACGCCAAACCAGAGCGCAGAATCCCACCTCGTGCGCTTTCTAAAACGGCCACTTCCACGGTGGGATCCTGCAGAATGAGTTGAGCGCTTTGCGGCCCGGTGTTGTCTCCCGGTTCTGCCAGGTAGTCACCAATGTAGGTGCCATCGGTGGTGGTGTAGCCAACAACCTTACCCGTTTGCCGCATGATGTGGGCGGTTAAGCGAGTGGTCGTGGTTTTCCCATTCGTACCGGTGAGTGCAATGATCGGAATGCGACTGGGAGTCCCGGTAGGGAACAGCATATCCAGCACCGGTTCTGCCACATTACGAGGAATGCCAACACTAGGGCAAACGTGCATTCGGAAGCCAGGAGCCGCATTGACTTCTACAATCACCCCATCGACTTCCCGCAAGGGACGGGTAATATCGGGAGTGACGACATCAATGCCAGCAATGTCTAACCCAATCGTTTTAGCCACCCGTTGTGCAATCCAAATGTTTTCTGGGTGAATGTCATCGGTGCGATCGACGGCAATTCCACCCGTGCTGAGATTGGCGGTTGCGCGCAGGTAGCAGATTTCGCTATCATCCAGGATCGTGCTGAGGGTGTAGCCTTGCTTATCTAAAAGTTGCCAACTGGTGCGATCGAGTTCAATTTTGGTCAGCACATTGTCGTGCCCTTCACCGCGTCGGGGATCGTTGTTGGTCTGTTCAAGCAATTCTTCAATCGTCGATCGCCCATTCCCGACGACGTGAGCTGGAACCCGTTCGGCAACGGCAGCCACTTTGCCATTGACCACTAAAACGCGATGGTCTCGTCCCGTGTAGAACCGTTCGACAATCACAGCGCTAGACACATCTCTAGCCGCATCATACGCCTCTAGTGCTGTTTCCCACGAGTTGATGTCAATCGTAATCCCACGCCCGTGATTTCCGTTCAACGGCTTGATCACAATGGGATAGCCGCCCACATAGGCGATCGCCTCCTCCAGTTCATCCAAATAGTTAATTGTGATACCGCGCGGAACCGGAATCCCCGCATCCCGCAAAACTCGTTTCGTGCCCTCCTTATCGCTGGCCAGCTCAACTCCCAAAATCCCCGTGTAGTTGCTCAAGGTGGCCTGCATTCGTTTCTGGTGAACCCCATACCCCAACTGGATCAAATGACGGGCACCCAACTCCAGCCAGGGAATCCCCTTTGTCTCTGCTTCCTTGACGATCGCTTCAGTACTGGGTCCCAATGCCGAATCGGTGGCCAGATCCCGCAGATCATCCAGATCTTTCTCTAATTCTTCCTGGGGATAATCGCCAGTGTCGATCACACTTTGACAAAGGCGAACAGCGGCACGGGCTGCATAGCGTCCGGCTTGTTCGTGTTGATATTCAATCACAACCTGATAGGTGCCCGGCGTTGAGGTTTCACGAGTGCGTCCAAACCCAACCGGCATTCCTGCCAATTCTTGCAGCTCTAGGGCAACATGCTCCACGATATGCCCCATCATGGTTCCTTCCTGCACGCGCTGCAAAAAGCCACCTCGACAGCCCGGAGAGCAGAAATGTTCAACGAGGCTTGGCAGTGCCCTGGTTACCCCATCGTAGAACCCTGGGATCTGATTGGAGGGTTGGTCTGCTAACTCTTCCAAATCCAGACGCATCACAACGAGCTTAGAACGTCGAATACTCCAGTAATTCGGACCACGTAATGTCTGGATTTTCAGTATCTTCATGTCACTACCTAAACGGGTAACTTCGAGGGCAATTATTCAGTTTTATGCGCTATAGAGGTCTAAACTGTTCATGCTGAACGGTTTAGACACAAAAGCGTTGTGGATGATTCAAGCTCTAAGTTAGAGTCGTCTCAGCTTTAAAGCAAGGCACTCTGTTACCAGGATAAGAAAGTTCTGCGTTGATGGACTCGATATCAGGAACTTTTGCTTGTTGTAAATTTTCCGATGATGTACTGCGATTTTCGGTTAAGTGGGGAGCATTTTTGGTTAAGAAAGGGGCTAGGATGTACCTCACCACTCCAAATCAGGAACTGCCTATTACCCATGATGAGCAGGAATTGACATGCGCTTGCGCAGATCGTAGCGATCGCCATGCACCAGAACATGCACCCGTAGGCTACAGATGCTGAGTGGATCGGTTGCGCCCACGCCCAGCTGATTAGTATGGGTCATTTCCCTGGGATCAATCACCGTTACCGTGCCTTTCCCAATCACCTGTAATAGCCCATCGCCTTCAAATACCGAGCAGGTATCCTCATCAATGCCAATGCCGAGTCGGTCAGGGTGGGACGAGATCGCGCTCATCAGACGAGCCATCCGATTCCGGTTGTGAAAATGCTGATCCACCAACAGTTCCGGAATAATGCCCAGTCCGGTGGTGATATCCACGAGCGATCGATTCGGTGACTCTCCGCTTCCCCCGCCCGCAATCATATAGTGACCCATCACCGCCGCACCTGCACTGGTGCCTGCCAGCGTAATTTCACCGCGCTGGGCCCGTTGTCGGACGGTATTCATCAGGGGTGTGTCAGCCAGTAGCCCACACAACCGCAGCTGATCCCCGCCGGTCATGAACACTCCCGTGCAGTTCTCCGCGTAGCTCTGCAAAACGGGGTCTTCACACTGATCGCGATCGCGAATGTCTAAAACCTCAATGCCCTTTGCGCCCATTTCGGTGAAGATCTCGTGATACCGCTTGCCAATCACAGCAGGTTCACGAGACGCAGACGGAATGATCGCAATTCGGGCATCCATCGAGCCAGAACGATTAAAAAAACTGTACAAAATCTCCCGCCCATGAACCTTATCCTCGGCTCCCCCAATAACCATAATGGCGGTTTTCGTAGACTGCGGCATTTCCTCTCCAAGGGATTGAAACTTTAGTTGAGGCGTATCATTGCTTCCAGGCGTAAGATGAAACAAACGCTCTAGTAGCTTAGTGACTGAGGTTGGAACACTACTTTTGTTCATCCTGCTATGTCAGCCTCTGTTGTGCTTGTGGGAGTGTGATCGGCGAGGCAATCGGCTCATTCAACTTAATCTTGCGGTGTAGTAGGGGGTAGGCTACTCTATCCAACTTCTGACATCTCTCTAGAGTGCAAGGTTTCTTGCACTCTAGAGTCTTACTAAATAGAGCTTTATAAATGATACGCACGATGACAGATCATTAAAGCGTAATTTAAACAACAACTGAACAACTAAAGTATGTTTCTTTATGCGTTTTGATATTGTCACCCTGTTTCCCGAATTCTTTGTCTCTCCGTTGAAGTCGGGGCTACTCGGTAAAGCTTTGGTGAAAGAAATTGCTAATGTCTACCTGACCAATCCTCGCGACTTTGCAATCGATAAGCACCGACGGGTAGACGATGAACCCTATGGGGGCGGGGTAGGGATGTTGATCAAGCCAGAACCCATTTTTGCAGCCGTGGAATCGCTACCCGTCCTCCTCCGGAGGGAGGTGGTATTAATGACTCCCCAGGGCGAGACGATGCATCAGAAAATGTTTCAAGAATTTGCGGCAACCTGCAATCAATTGATTGTCATTTGTGGACATTACGAAGGGGTAGACGATCGCGTGCTGAATTTGGTGTCGCGGGAAGTCTCATTAGGAGATTTCGTGCTCACCTGTGGCGAGATCCCAGCACTTGCCTTGCTGAATGGGGTGATCCGATTATTACCTGGCACGGTTGGCAAAGAGGAGTCACTCAAGGCGGAGAGTTTTGAGGAGGGGCTGCTGGATTATCCCCAGTACACCCGTCCACCGATGTTTCGGGGATGGGCTGTGCCAGAGGTATTGCTGTCGGGAAATCATCCGGCGATCGCCCAATGGCGCAGAAAACAGCAAATCCAGAGAACGCGCGATCGTCGCCCGGATCTCTATGAAAAGTGGCTGGAGACACAGGATGAGAGGTAGAAGAGGGTTGCTCTGGCTGCATCTCAAAGGGGTATCCACGGGCGATTTCTCAGAAACTCTGGCATCGTTGCTAGGAGAAACCGAAGTTCATGGGCACTGCTCTGGTTCATCAGATGGTTGGTTACCCCACTCGGCGGGTTCTTCAGCGGCACGGGGAATGGCGTTGGGAGAGGTGGAGGAGTAAGGGAGCGGAGGGGAAACTAGCTCTAACTGATGTTGCGCAGCTTGAGTAGACGGTTTTTGCCCACGGCGGCGACGGGAGACATTTTCCTCGCTTGTGTCTTCGGCAACGACTTCGTAGAGCAGTGCAAACTTACTGGGGTCTTTGCCTTTGCGCAGAATGCGTCCTAGGCGCTGAATATACTCACGAGTGGAGCCAGTTCCAGATAAGACGATCGCTACACTTGCATCTGGGACATCGACTCCTTCATTCAACACCCGTGAAGCGACGAGTACCTGGTACTCTCCCTGTTTGAAGCGAGTCAAGATATTGTGGCGCTCTTTGACCCCGGTTTGATGGGTAATGGCGGGAATCAGGAACTCCTGCGAGATGCGGTAAACAGTCGCGTTGTCGTCTGTGAAAACAAGCGTGCGCTCCGGATGGTGATTTGCCAGCAAGTCTGCCAGAACGCGCAGTTTGCCCTCTGTGCCGAAGGCGATCGCTTTGGCTTCCCGATGCGCCAGCATGGCCTTACGTCCCGCTTTGGAACGGGCACTGGCTTGCACAAACCGCTGCCAGCCCTGGGTGCTGCTCAGGTAGATATTGGCTTCCTTAAGAAAGGCATTGCGGGTTTGGAGCAGACCGTCATAGCGCTCCCGCTCCTGTTTCGACAGGTGAACTTTGATTTGTACCGCTTTGTGTCGTGCTAAAGCCGTGCCTGAGAGTTCTTCTGGGGTACGACGATACACTTCTGGGCCAATCAGCGATCGCAGATCTTCGTGTTTGCCGTCGGTGCGTTCGGGGGTAGCGGTCAACCCAAGCCGGTAGGGGGCGATCGCGTATTCAGCAATCACCCGGTTGAAGTCGCTAGGCAGATGATGGCACTCATCGAATACCAGCAGGGCGTACTGATTGCCCAACGTTTCCGCATGAATCGCGGCGCTGTCATAGGTGGCAACTAGAATCGGCGTTTTGTCGCGAGAGCCACCCCCCAACAGCCCAATCTCCACATCGGGAAATGCGGCCCCCAAATGGGCATACCACTGATGCATCAAGTCCAGGGTGGGCACCATGATTAGCGTGCTGCGTTGGGTGGACTGCATGGCCAATTGTGCCAGGTAAGTCTTACCGGCAGCCGTAGGCAGCACTACCACTCCCATCCGTCCCGCCTGTTTCCAGGCGTCCAGGGACTCTTGCTGGTGTGGATAGGGTTCCATTTCCAGGCTGGGTATCAGTTCCAGCTCTTGAAAGGCTCTCGCGTTGTCAATTAGTTCTGTGTTGGCTGCGCGTAGGGACAACACCAAGTCGCGGTACTGAATGGCCGGCACCCGAAACCGTTCAACCCGATCGTCCCACGTCGCATAATCCACCCATTCTTTACCGCGTGGCGGTGGATGGAGAATGAGAGTACCGCGATCGTAGGTCAACGTCGGAGTTCGAGCCATCACCCTGTTACATAGTAGCCACCTCTATTCTGCAAGCAATGATGGCCATCTTGACCTTGAAGTTCGAGCAAAACTGATTTAGTGCAGATATGGCACAGAGACCGTCATTCGTCATTCGTCATTCATCATTGGCTGTTCACAAATGACAAATGACACCCCGTGTCTTAGCGAACGGCACCGTTGTAGTCTACGGTGACTTGCCAGGAACTTCCGTCAACCGTGACAACAGTTTCCTGGGTGGGTGTTGTAAAGCCAGGTTTACCGCCTTTGACAGTGAATGTCCACGTACCATTGCCGTTGTCTACACAGGGTGCATCTGAAACCGCTCCATGCATGGAAACATCCGCACGATATTTGCCCAATCCACCATTCGTAGCTTCAGCCGCTTGGCGTGCCAGGTTCTTAGCCCGGCCAAGGGCGTTAATTTTTTCGACCGCGTTATCGCTGGCGATCGCCTGAGTTGCACATGCCGATGCTTGAGGAGTCGTCTGGGCATGTGCTGGCAGGGTGCCGAACGCTAGAACGGTTAAAACAAAGCCTAAATGAGCTGTTTTACGAATCGCACTATTCATTTCAATCCTCATTACCACAACGTTTGTAGCGTTGCTGATTCAAGAGATGATTTCTCGATACGAGCAATGTTTCTACCCACTAGCTCCTTTGACTGACCAGACGGTATTGCCCGTACACATCTCACCTTTATATTCAGCAACGCCCACTATCACTAGGTACTTTAACAGCTTTCACCCAGCGTGTCAGGATTATCCTCCGCTCAATCAAAGAAACAGCCGCTTCAGTCATGTCCAGTCGTGGTAATCTGACACAGGATTGCCCAGAGTGTCTATGGAAAAGCTTAATCCAGCCGAGCGTTTCCGCTAGACTGGAGGCACTAGCAGTCTCGTCTTGTAGGGTTTGAGGTGAGAGTTTCATGGCGATCGTGGATTCGCAAGGACGCTTGTTTGGCAAGATCAGCATCTTAGATATTGGTGCTGTCCTGATCATCCTGTTGGCTTTGATTGGCATTTTCATTTTCCCTGGGGCTTCTGGCTCGATCGCGCAGGGCAAAACGCAACCGGTTGAAGTAGAGGTTGTGGTTAGAGTGGCTGCACAGAACACAGAAGACCTGCTCAAGGAAGGGGACAAAACGAGCATTATCATCCGCAACCAACCCTACGGTGAGGTCAAAATCAAATCCGTGAAGCCGTTGTCGGATAACGTTTACATTCCCTTGCCTGATGGCAAAGTTAAATCACTCCCTGATCCCAGACCCGAAGCGACCCTCAGTAAAAACCTTCTGGTCATACTGGCAGGGAATGCTCAGATTACGAAGAATGGCCCAGTGTTAGGCAATAACAAAATCAAGATCGGCACCCCAATTGAACTGGAAGGGTTTAAGTACAACTTCACCAACCTGAATGTTCGGGATGTCCGAATTTTAGACAAGGGATAGGTCAAAAGGGATAGGTCAACGCCAAAGTTTATTCTCTAGATCACGCACCTGTCGTTCTAGACGGTCAATTCGCCCTCTCAGTTCATCCATTTCAGACTGGCGAGGAACCCCCACATCCTGCAAGAGGTTACGAAATTGTCGCTCCATCTGAGTCTCAAAGTTACCCTGTTCAGACTTTAGTTTCTGTAATAAGTCATCCATCACTTCTTTGGCTTGCTCAGGATTGAGCTTGCCATCTTTCACCAATTCATCACTTGCTTCCCGCAACTTATCGGCAACCAGAGAGGTTGTACCAACGCCAAGCATCAGTAGTTGGGTCAGCCAATTGTTGTTATCCATGCTGCTTTCCTGCAATCGGACGGATCGAAGGGGGTGCGATCGCACAGCCCCAGCTAATATTCCACTATTCTGTCAGATTAGCCGCATATTCTGGCAGTTTGTGCAGTACGGCTCGCCGCACAAGTAGAGACGCGAGGTGTAAAATCGAGGAGCAAATTTCAGGCAGGCCTATGGTCATCGAATGGCTGAAGATAGAGGTCTCTAGAGAGTTGCAGGAGAAGTTTATTCAAACAGATGAGGCAATTTGGACGGCCACACTGGCTAAATATCCAGGATTTTTGGGTAAACACGTGTGGATTAACCCTAAAGAACCCAATGAAGTTGTGTTAGTCATTCATTGGGCCAGCCTTGAGAATTGGAAATCCATCCCAGCCGATGTGCTGGAAGAAACCGAACGTCAGTTTTCGGCCCAAATGGGAAAAGGTACTTATAGACTCGTTGAAGTGAAAGAGTATCAGGTTCGTAAGTTCGCTCAACCAAAGCCCTGATGAAGACAGGCTACAGTGGCGTTTTAAAACTGCTCCAGGAAGCGCAGATCACTGGTATAAAAGCGACGAATGTCGTCAATTTGGTACAAAATCGCTGCCAGACGCTCAACTCCCATCCCGGCAGCAAAGCCAGTGTAAACTTCTGGGTCGTAGCCCACTGCTTTTAACACATTCGGATCGACCATGCCGCAGCCCATCACCTCTAACCAGCGCCCCCGCCACTGACAATCCACTTCCGCTGACGGCTCTGTGAACGGGAAATAGCTGGGTCGCATCCGCACCGGAACATCTCCAAAAAGCTGTTCGATAAACATCCGAATGGTGCCTTTGAGATCGGTGAACGTCAGCCCTTCATCGATCGCCAAAAATTCAAGCTGATGAAACACGGCAGTGTGGGTGGCATCGACCGTATCCCGGCGGTAACAGCGTCCCGGCATGACAATCCGCACGGGGGGTTCGTTTGCCTCCATGTATCGAATTTGCACAGAGGATGTATGGGTGCGCAAAATATTCCCATCGGGCAGATAGAGTGTATCCTGCATATCCCGTGCGGGGTGATCGGCGAGAAAGTTCAGCGCCTCAAAGTTGTAGTAGTCCGTCTCCATTTCTGGACCTTCAGCCACCGTATATCCCAGTCCCACAAAGATGTCGATCACCCGATCCATAATGCTGTTCAGGGGATGAACCCGTCCCTGAGAGCGATACACACCGGGCATCGTTACGTCCAGGGTTTCTGTTTCGAGCTGTGCCTGGAGTTGGGCTGCTTGCAGAGCAGTCCGCCGCCGCTCCAAATCGGTTTGAATGGCTTCTTTGACATCATTTGCCATTGCGCCAATCCGGGGGCGATCGCCGGGATCGAGTTTTCCCATACCGCCTAATACCTGCGGAATTGGACCCTTTTTACCCAGGTATTTGACCCGGAGTTGTTCGAGCTGATCGAGGGAATCCGCCTTTGTTAAGGCTTGCTGGGCTTCCAGGCGGATTGCTTGCAATTGAGCTTCCAATTCGGTGGGCTGAACAGTCATAGAAAGAAAAGACGCGCTACATCCTATCAGTGTAGAGGTTGGACTGGTCTTCTGAAGACGATTGTATCCGCCAGATTCCCGACTGCTTTATTGAATTCAATCAACATTAAGGAATGCGAATTTAATAAAACCGCAATCTTCTGTAGGGGCGGGTTTTGTCGATCCCCTTCGATTTAAGCACTCAATTATCTGCTAAACCCGCCCCTACGCCAATGAACTTTTGCAGTTCCTAAGGCTTTCACAAAGAAGTTCGGAGATCTGGATCGCCGTTTCCCTGAATCAGGAACACCCGATTTAAAGTGGAATAGCTTAAGCAGGATGGAAGAAATCGGCATGAAACTATTGATTAGCAATGATGATGGCGTTTTTTCGTTGGGAATTCGTTCCCTGGCAAACAGTCTCGCTGAAGCGGGGCACAAGGTTACGGTGGTATGTCCAGATCAGGAGCGATCGGCAACTGGACATGGTCTAACGCTGCATCAACCGATTCGGGCAGAGGTTGTGGAAGCCGTCTTTCATCCGTCTGTGAAGGCGTGGGCTTGTTCTGGAACTCCAGCAGACTGCGTGAAGTTAGCGGTTTGGGCGCTGCTTGACACTAAGCCAGATTTGGTGCTTTCGGGGATTAATCATGGGTCTAATTTGGGAACCGATGTGCTGTATTCTGGGACCGTATCGGCGGCAATGGAAGGGATAATTGAAGGAATTCCCAGCATTGCGTTTAGCCTGACGAACTTTGCCGCTAACGACTTTGGGCCTGCGGCTGAGTTTGCCCGATCGCTGGTTGCTCGAATTGAAAAGCAGCCACTGCCAGAACTGCTCTTGCTGAATGTGAATGTACCAGCCGTCAAGCGGGAGGCGATCGCGGGGGTTGCTGTTACCCGGCAAGGTGTTCGTCGGTATGTGGATGTGTTTGAGAAGCGAATTGATCCGAGGGGCAGAACGTATTACTGGCTATGTGGGGAAGTCCTGGAGGACATCCCAGATGAACCCTCAGACCTGGCAGACCTGGCACCAACTGATGTCCAAGCGATTCGCGAGAACTATATCACAATTACACCCTTGCAATACAATTTGACCTCTCCCAGAGGGTTAGCGAATTTGAAGGACTGGATATTGGACTTCTCGCTTTGATTGAGCAGAAAGGTTTCCGAAAACTGCTTTTAATCTGTGTAGTTGAAAAGACTGGGCACACTATTGGGATGCATCTGAACGGCTTGGATTACTCGAAGGGTTGAACCAGCCAATATCCCCATCACGAACCCAACCCAAATGACCTTTACAAATTGAGCGTTTATACTGGTTCAAACGGCTAAGTTTATAGCTACGTTAACGTGAGCAGCCTCTAGACCCAGAGATCGATATGGTTTGAGAAATCTCGGCAGCTTTGGATACTGATAATCACTGTGCATAGCGATCGTAATCACTGATCAACCACAAAATTTCCGTAAAACTGCATTAGGGAAATTGTTTGATTCTGAGTGTCTAATTTCTGACCAACTCAGATTGGTATTGATCAAAATCCAAGTTAGAAAGGCATATAGAGAACCAGACCAGAAGCACGCATGTCCACTTTGCCAAATCACTTTACTGTCAATTTTTGGGGAGTTCGAGGAAGTATCGCCAGTCCTGGTTCAGGAACGGTACGGTATGGCGGCAACACCCCGTGTGTTGAGATGCAGGTGGGTGGACAACGCTTGATTTTTGATGGGGGTACGGGGATTCGAGTGCTCGGACGCTCACTCTTGTCCCAAATGCCGGTTGATGCTCACCTGTTTTTTACCCATACGCATTGGGATCACATTCAAGGCTTTCCATTTTTCGTCCCGGCCTTCATTAAGGGGAATTGCTTTCGTATCTATGGCGCGATCGCTCCAAACGGTTCAACCATCGAACGACAGCTTACAGATCAGATGCGACACCCAAACTTCCCGGTGCGCCTACAAGTTATGGAAGCAAGCCTACAGTTTCATAACGTTGAGATTGGCAAATCTGTTCAGATTGACGATATTGAGGTGGAGAATGCACTTCTAAATCATCCTGGACAGGCGGTGGGATATCGAGTCAATTGGCGGGGACATGCGGCTGCCTACGTCACAGATACTGAACATTTTCCAGATTGCTTAGACAAAAACGTCTTGCATCTTGCTCGCAATGCAGATGTTCTAATTTACGATGCCACTTACACCGATGATGAATACTACTCTAAACAGTCCAGTAAGGTTGGCTGGGGGCATTCGACCTGGGAAGAAGCGGTGAAAATCGCGAAGGCAGCAGGGGTTAAAACGCTGGTTATTTTTCACCATGATCCTCTGCACGAGGACGATTTTCTGGATTGGGTAGGAGAGCAAGTTGCCTGCGCATTCCCCAAGGGTGTGATGGCAAAGGAAGGCATGTCGCTGCAAATTTTCCCGCCTACGCTTGTACCTGAAGCCACCAATGTACTTGAAATCGCCAATATACCTGAAACCGCCGAAGTCGTTGAAGACATTCAAGTTTCGGTATAGTTCTCATGAAATTGAACTTGAGTGTGTCAAAATGTAAAGCGTGTGGGTTACTTCATCTTTAACTACTGTTCTAACTCCAACTGCTGTTGCACTCGGCAACTTTGATGGCATTCATCAAGGGCATCAGCAGGTAATTCAGCCTATTCTGAATTGTCCAGACGTGGTTGAGAGTGCTGCGATCGCCACTGTTGTCACCTTCCACCCTCATCCCCAAGAATTTTTACAGGGCAGTCCCGTAGTCTGCTAACTCCTCTGGATGAAAAGGTTGCTCAGTTGAAGCGGTTGGGAATCAGGCAACTCGTATTGTTACCCTTTGACCATGCACTCGCTAGCCTCAGCCCAGAGCAATTTGTTGAAGAGATTTTGGTCAACAAGCTACAGTCCAGACGAATTAGTGTTGGGTTAAATTTTTGCTTTGGTCGGCAGCGGGCAGGAACCACCGATGACTTGTGTACGATCGCGGCACGGCACGGTATTAAAGTGGCGATCGCTCCCCTCAAGCGCCTCAACGGTGGACGGATTAGCAGCTCCGCGATTCGTCAGCTATTACAAGACGGCGATGTCAACCATGCCAATACCCTTCTAGGTCGTCCCTACACACTGGTTGGCAGCGTTATTCAAGGGCAGCAGATGGGTAGGAAACTGGGCTTTCCAACTGCAAATCTGCAGCTTCCTGCAGACAAGTTTCTACCCCGTCATGGCGTGTATGCTGTTCGAGCAGAGATTTGCGATCTCCCCAAAGCCGAAAATTACTCCTCCCCCACTCCCCGTACAGACGCGTATAGCCTCCGGCATTCAAGAAACGCGCAGCATGTTCGCAGGACTCTTAATCGCGTCTCTTCTCCACTCCCCACTCCCCTAACGGGCGTCATGAACCTGGGTTACCGCCCAACCGTTGATGGCACTTGCCTGGTTGCAGAAGTGCATCTATTTGGCTGGTCAGGAGATTTGTATGGGCAGACACTGTCAGTGAACCTGGAGCAGTTTCTCAGACCCGAACAGAAGTTTGTCTCGTTAGATGCGCTCAAGGCTCAAATTCAGGCAGACTGTGATGCGGCAAGAGCGTTGTTTGCAGCAGAATCTTGACGTTTTGGATTGGCGATCGCCTCAAAGCGATCGTCAAGCGAAATGACAGAAGCACGATTTGGATTTGCTAACCTGCTATGGCTTAGATTCATCGGCTTGACATCCCACATTCCACCAAGCATAAATCGGGGTTGCTGTTGGTGAATGAGCCACCAGGACGATCGTACCATCAGCCTCTTGAATCCAATGAGTTGCTTCAGTGATTTCGGCAGGAGATGCAGAGCGAGAAGTTTCTCTTCCCTCTTCCCTTTTCTGTCTTTCCTCTTCCGTCTTCCCTTCTTCCACCAGTATCCACTCTGCCAAACCCTCTTCACTCTGCAACGGATCGGTTGGACTGGACGCCACCCCACCTCGACCTGTGAGCACGAACGAACCACGAGACTGAGCACTTCCCGGTTGGCAGCGCCGGTCAATCTGTTGAGACGGATCGATTAATGTCACCGGCAACGGCACCAGTCCACGATTGGGATCGACATCGGGTGTGTTGAGGGTGACGATGCCATTCAGTGATGGGTTGTTTCGGGAAATGGCGCTAATGTCGTTAGTTGGCAGACGACGAGGATTGAGTTGAACAGGGTCTGTGGTTCCCAACAGTCGAACTAAATCATCCCGACTGCGCAGTGTGAACCAGTAAATGCCCTGCGCGTTGATGGTGACGTTGCCGCCGTTACCGTTAAACGCATTGGCAAGGATGTCATTGTTTTCCAGGGGAGCGGTGACGAGAAACGAGGTATCAATCCTAATATTACCGCCGTTTCCTCCTGCTTGAGCCGTCCCAGCTTCGGTAGAAATGAAACTGCCCCGCCGTAGTGATAAGACGCCCCGCACATTGAAGGTGATATTGCCACCATCACTAGAATTAGTTGCAGTCGTTATAAAACCTCGATCCAGACGAACAGATCGGGCTGTAATGTCGATATTTCCGCCATCTCCTGATCCAGATGAACTGGCGCTCAATATAGCTCCATTGGTAATGGAGAGAGAACCTGTGGTAATGTCCAAATTGCCGCCCTGCCCTCCGCTGTTTCGTCCCACAGTTACATAGGCACCACTACGAAATCGCCCATCTGTACTGATGCCTCTAAAGAAGACATGATCACGAGCGGTGATAACTATGTTACCTGCATCTCCTTGCCCTTCCGTATCAGCTCGCAATCGCGCACCATTGGATACTTCCAGAATACCTGTGGAGATGCGCACATCACCGCCATCACCTTTTGCTCCAGTCCCCAGCACAGAGCTGAAGGCAGTACTGAGAAACCGACCGTCTGCACTTGTGCCCCTAAAGATGACAAAATCACGGGCATCGATAATCACATTCCCCGCGTTTCCTGTTCCTTCCGTTTGAGCTTGCAGTTGCGCACCACCAGACACTTCCAACCTACCCGTGGAGATGCGCACATCACCGCCGTTGCCTATTGCTTTATCCCCCTCTACATTGCTGGCAGCAGTACTGCCAAACCGACTATCAGCACCTGTGCCCCTAAAAATGACAAAATCACTAGCCTTGATAATCACATTTCCGGCTGCACCCTGTCCAAATAAGTTAGCACTCAATAGAGCACCGTTGGTGACCGAGAGGGTACCTGTGGTGATGTCTACATTCCCGCCTTGCCCCCTACCAGTTTGCTCCACGTTACTGAAAGCAGCACTGCGAAAGCGCCGCCCAACTGTACTAATGCCCGAAAAGGAGACGCGATCAGCCTTGATAATCACATTTCCAGCATTTCCTGTTCCTTCTGTTTGAGCTTGCAGTTGCGCACCATCAGACACCTCCAGTCTGCCCGTGAAGATGCGCACATCACCGCCGTTGCCTATTGCTCCAGTCTCCACGTTGCTAAAGGCAGCACTGGCAAACTGACTATCAGCACCTGTGCCCCTAAAGACGACGGAATCACGAGCATCGATAATCACATTCCCCGCATCCCCTTGCCCGTTCGTTTCAGCCCGCAGTCGTGCACCATCGTAAACCTCCAGGATGCCCGTGGAGATAATCACATCACCGCCATCACCTATTCCTCCAACCCCCACACCGCTGAAGGCATTACTGAGCTTCCCATCCGGACTGCTGCCTGCGAAAGAAACGCGATCGCGGGCATTAATGAATACACTCCCCGCATCTGCTTGTCCCCTGGTTTCAGCTCGCAGTTGCCCACCACTAGATACCTCCAGTATGCCTGTGGAGATGATCACATTACCGCCCTGACCCGTCGCCCCAGGTTCTACAGTAGTGACTCCTCCCGACGCTGACCTTTCAGGTACAGCGCGGGCTTCCTCCGAACCAGAGTTCAGAGGCGGTTTTAAGTGAGGCGTAGTCCATCCCCACTATTGAGCAAATCAGCCCAATCTTTTTAA
>JAAUSG010000302.1 GCA_012034055.1 Leptolyngbyaceae cyanobacterium RU_5_1
TATCTGCCTGTATCACAACTATGAACCGCACACAGGAGCTAGATGCGTGTTTGCAGGCACTTTGGAACTCTAGCGTGCAGCCGTCATACCGTAATTGTTTCGGATGATTCACGCGCATGCCGAAGTGCAACAGCAGAATCGTCTAGTTGTCGCCAAATATCCCGGCACCTGCTATCTCACCGGTCCGCATTTAGGGGTTTGTGCCAATCGCAATCATGCCGTGAATGCCATTCCTGCGTCTGAAACAGATTTGGTAGCATTCATTGACGACGATATTTGCGTTGCGCCTGATTTATTGCTCAAGCCGTGAATCGGTATGAGCAACTGCCTGATCAGCAGCAGAAATTCACGCTTCTTTCGGGCGTCAGTCGAAATGACGAAGGGCATGAGAGTGTTCCGGTGAGGCTCTCGTTTCGCGGCTATTTCTGTCCGGCAGAAACTCCAGAAGCGGTTGATCTGCACTCAGCCGTGTTTCCGCGATCGCTGTTCAGTATAGAACAGTGGGATGAACAAATCTTTTTTGGCTACGAAGATGCTGAACTGTGCCTGAGAGCGCTGAGACGGGGCTATCAAATTCTGTTTTGCCCAGAACTGAGGGTAGAAGATACTCGTGCTGGCAAAAGTGTGTTGGCCACTAAAGCGGGAACGCTGACAAACTCCCAAATCTACGCGAATGCAGCTCGGCTTTACGTCGGCATCAAACGCTACAAGTATTTATTTCCAAATCCCGTCAAGTTAACCGCATTCCTGGGCGTTTACTTCGTTCACATGACGATCTTTTTGCTCAGAAAAGGCAAGCTGGATACCTGGTCTGACATCATCCACCATTCGCACTTTCTGCAGATTATTCAATTCCCAGTTCCACAAAAGCTTGATCAGAGCATTTCCTGATTGGGATGAATTTTTTATGAATAACTAGGTAGAGGGCTTGGAGTGACTAAACAAACCATGACAACTATTTCTGTAATCATTCCCACGTATCACCGCCCAAGCGACCTTGCCCGTTGTCTGGATGCACTAAAACAGCAAGCACGGCCAGCGGATCAAGTGATTGTAGTTGTACGAGATACTGACACAGTGACCTGGGAATTTCTCGAAACGTTTAACTGCGATCCTCTGCCTGTGCAAACTGTAACGGTAAAAGTAACTGGGGTCGTCGCTGCCATGAATCTGGGTTTAGACCGCGCTCAGAGCGACATCATTGCCTTTACCGATGATGATGCTGCACCTCATGCCGATTGGTTGGCTAAGATTGAACATCACTTTCTAGCCAATGAACAGATTGGTGGGGTAGGTGGGCGCGATCGCATGTATCGGGGCGGCACCGAGTTAATCGATGGTGCAAAAGAGATTGTCGGTCGCTTGCAGTGGTTTGGGCGGGTAATCGGTAACCATCATTTGGGAGTGGGTGGCCCGCGCGAGGTGGATGTGCTCAAAGGGGTGAACATGAGTTTCCGCCGCACCGCGATCGCGCAACTCCGTTTTGACGATCGCATGCGCGGCACTGGCGCTCAAGTTCACTTTGAAATTGCCTTTAGTCTGGCGCTCCGGCGATCGGGTTGGAAGTTGGTATACGACCCGCACATTGTTGTGGATCACTATCAGGCAAAACGGTTTGATGAAGATCAGCGCGATGCGTTTAATGAAATTGCCTTTTTCAATGCGGTTCACAATGAAACGCTGGCTCTGTTAGAAAACTTGCCACCGATCCAGCGCCTTGTATTTCTCATTTGGGCAACCTTGATTGGGACCAGAAAAG
Source organism: Leptolyngbyaceae cyanobacterium RU_5_1 (assembly GCA_012034055.1). Taxonomy (GTDB): domain Bacteria; phylum Cyanobacteriota; class Cyanobacteriia; order Leptolyngbyales; family Leptolyngbyaceae; genus JAAUSG01. The sequence goes on from JAAUSG010000302.1 coordinate 1,760, forward strand.
CGTTGGGGGTTGTGCAATGGCTGCGATTTTTGCCGAGTGAAGGCGGGTTAGCTGGACGCAAATGGCTGACATCGGTTCGCGGGCGCTGGCAGGGTTGGCTGACCTGGCAACAAAGCGGTCGCGATCGCATCCCCTACGTTCAGAAACTTGGATTGTAATCCGCTCACGACTTATTCTTGAAATGGTGCCGTGATTCAGAAACCGCCGTTGTCCCTCACACCTCAAAAGCAAGGACTTCCCCTCAAGTTGGAGCCAGCACCTGCATGGATGGCGATTATTGGGCTGTTTGGACTGACAACACTCGCGGCGTTTGCGGGCGCTGGCACGATTTTACGGATTCTGTTTCCTGCTGCATCGTTGGTCGTGGCTATATTTTTGTACTTCCGTGCGCCCATTCTCTACAACGGCTTCAACTGGTGGATCTGGTTTCTCACGCCATTGCTACGTCGCATCGCAGACTATAACAGCAGCTATGATCCGCTTAGCTTGATGCTAACGGCCCCCTATTTCGTCACCCTGGTTACGTTAGTTACCTTCCACAAAAACCTACCCAAGGCGCGTCAACAAGGGAATATCCCCTTTGTGTTAGCAGCGGTAGCCGTGATCTACAGCTTTCTCATTGGGCTGGTTAGCAACTCTCCAGTTACGGTTGCCCGCGCCCTGCTCGACTGGCTGCCGCCCGTGCTGTTTGGGTTGCATCTGGCGATTAACTGGCGCAACTATCCAGAAATTAGCCAAAATACACAGCGTGTTTTCGTCTGGGGAACGCTGGTCACGGGCTGCTATGGCATTTACCAATACATGGTTGCTCCCCTATGGGATCGCTTCTGGCTGGAAAATGTTGGACTGGTGTCTTTCGGGCTACCGGAACCGCAGGGGATTCGCGTCTGGAGCACAATGAATGGCCCGGCTCCATTTGCCAGCGTCATGCTGGCGGGTCTGCTGCTGCTGTTTTCGGATAAAGAGCAACTGCGAGTTCCGGCTGCGATCGCGGGATATTTAGCATTTCTCCTCTCTCTTGTGGCGGGCCGCTGGGGAGCGTGGTTTATCGGTCTACTTGTATTGATGTCTTCGCTAAAATCCCATCTGCAAATGCGCTTAATCATAACGATTATTGTGATGACGCTTTGCGTTCTGCCATTAACCACGATTGAACCATTTTCAGATGTGATTAACACCCGCCTTGAAACACTCACCAACGTTCAAGATGATTCCAGTTTTAGTGCCAGAACAGGGACTTACCAGAGCAGTCTTGGCATTGCATTATCTCAAATTCCTGGTAAAGGGTTAGGTGGAACCTGGGTTGTGGCCAGCGGTGGAAATGCTGAAAGAGTTGCGTTAGATAGCGGCGTCTTAGATGCATTTTTTACCCTGGGGTGGTTTGGGGCATTACCCTATCTTGGCAGCATGATTCTATTACTATTCAGTCAATTTCAAGGGTCTGAAACATCTTCTGATGTGTTTGCCGGTGCTGCCCGTGCAATCACCCTATCCCTATTTGCCACCTTGATTTTAGCTCCGTTCATGACCGGGCTTTCAGGGCTTGTTTTATGGGGATTTTTAGGAATGGGATTAGCGGCAAATAAGTACCATCGGTATCAGCGTTTTATTCAACGAGAGGCTACAGTTAACCGGCTTAACGAAAGAGGGATATTTTTTCAAAAACGAGCGTCTAACTCTTTGGAATGAATCAAACAAATCGATTCTAAACCACGTCCAGCTCGGAATCGGAGTTTTCCCTCAAGAAAAACTCCAGGTCTGGACGTGAACAAGGTTTAGTTCAGTTAGGAAACGCAACTATGAGTCCTTCATTGATATGGTGGTTAAGTTGTCAGGCTTATCGATCCAAATTAGTGCCCCTTGCTCGAATATTGAAGGCAATTAATTTTGTCATATTTCACACCGTCTTACCCTATCAAGCTGAGATCAAACGAGATATCAATCTCAAACATTATGCGCTTGGAATTGTGATTCATCCAAATGTGGAAATTGGTGATCGGGTGACGATTCATCAGCATGTCACACTGGCAGCAGAAACCTGGATTGGCTCTCCATACAAAATCATCATTGGTGATGATGTCATGATTGGGGCGGGTGCCGTAATCATTGGGCGTGGCGATCGCACTCTAGTGATTGGCAACGGTGTCAAGATTGGGGCGAACGCTGTTGTCACACGGGATGTGCCATCTGGTGAAACCGTTGTTGGTGTTCCTGCACGCCCTTTGCTAGCTAAGGTTTGAATTTAGAGTAAGAAGTAATGTGCTGGGTGCTGTTTGTTAGACCGTTGTCAGTCGATTTAGAAATGTTCAATGCGTGATGATATGACTGCACCTGCGCGTATTCTCTGTGTTGGTAAGGAGTGGTTTCCAGAAACTCCCGGTGGGTTAAATCGTTACGTCTATGAACTGACCCATCAGCTCACTGAAGGACAAGACCAGGTGGAACTGTGTATTGCAGGATTGCCAGAAATCCACCGGCATACGTCGGTTGCCTTAACCCGTCTGGCTTCGCCTCAAAGTCCGTTATTAAAACGATTGCGGTCTACAGAGAAGCAGTTTGCCAACCGAAGTTTGCGTGCTCCTGATGCGATTAATCTTCATTTTGCGCTCTACAGTTTTCCACTTCTGCGCAGCTTGCCTGAACATGCGCCGGTAACCTTTACCTTTCACGGGCCGTGGGCAGCCGAGGGGCAGCGAGAGCAGCAGGGTCGATGGGGGATTTTGTTCAAACAGTGGATGGAGCAGCGGGTGTACCGTCGCTGCGATCGCTTCATCGTGCTCAGTAAAGCGTTTGGCAAAATCTTGCATGAAACGTACCAGGTTCCGTGGGACAGGATTCATATCATTCCCGGTGGTGTGAATACGACTCGGTTTCAGCCGAACCTGTCTCGCCAGGAAGCGCGTGCCAAACTGAACTGGCAATCCGACCAAACCATCCTGTTTACATCACGTCGATTGGTACATCGCATGGGTTTGGACAAGCTGTTGCTGGCGATCGCGCAGGTCAAAGAACAGGTTCCAACCATCTGGTTGGCGATCGCGGGCAAAGGGCCGCTGCGTGAGGCATTGGAGCGACAGGTGCAGGAATTGGGACTGAGCAATCATGTGCAACTGTTGGGATTTCTGCCTGATGAACAATTGCCGATCGCCTATCAAGCCGCCGACCTGACTGTTGTTCCCAGCCAAAGCTTGGAAGGATTTGGACTGATCCTGGTGGAATCCCTGGCTTGTGGCACCCCTGCCCTCTGTACACCCGTGGGTGGAATGCCAGAGGTTGTGGCTGGATTAAGTACCGATTTGATGACTCGGTCTACGGATACGGACGCGATCGCCGACCGACTCACTGATTTACTGACAGGGAAACTGCCTCTACCCTCCCGCGAAACCTGTCGAGAATACGCCTGTAGCCACTTTGATTGGCAAATCATTGCCCCACAGGTGCGAGACGTTTTGTTGACTGGAGCCAACAGCAGGGCGCATTAGCTACGGCAGAAATTGCACTAGCCCTCAATACCTCTCGGTTAGGAGTTTGAAGACTCTGCATCGTTCGCGAAGCGTGTGCTCTGCGCTCTCCCCCTAGCCCCCCTTAATAAGCAGGGTGGTTTCAAGGTCGTGAAAGGAAACTGTGGCTGCAAAATCCAATGCTTGGGGGTCAGCCCCCCAAACCCCCCAACTCAGGGGACGGTTGCGTCCCCCGTAGCTTGCTTCTGCGGAGCAGTACCCCCTCCAAAAGGTGATGACGATGAAATGCAAAGACTTTGATACCCACAGACTCTGGAGCAGTACCCCAGTTTTTTGCCTATTCACTTAATCCCTTGCGGGGGGTGTGGGGGAGTTAGGACCCCACAAAAGCGGGGGTCTGGGGGGAAGTCCCCCGGCGTCGATGCAACAACGGAGTACCCTCTTTAATGTCTT
>JAAUSG010000303.1 GCA_012034055.1 Leptolyngbyaceae cyanobacterium RU_5_1
AAGTCCTCAACTGCAAGCGGTCAATGCAGCCGTTCTGGCTGAACTTGAACCCTATCAAACCATCGTCTGGCTCTGCCGTGCAGAGGATTTAGAGGTAGAGGCAGAACTCGAGGAAATGTGGAGCTATTGGCAAACGCAATACTCAGAGGATTGAGCGCAAGCATCTGACATTACGCACTCGCATCAAGCGATTAGTTCGCAAAACGATCTGCTTTTCTAAATCGATCCTGATGCATGATGGGGTGATTGGATTGTTTATCAACCGTTTGGAATTTGGCTTGCTCATCTAACCTCAAACAACACGTCTGAAACACTACCCTCCCTTGCCAACCGCTCCGCCGCCAACCGATTCGTCGCATTCACCGCCCCAAACGCCAGAGTATACCGCTTCCCCCGCCCCTGCGCATCCCGTCCAGACCAGCGCAACCGCAGCCGTCCATCAGCCGCCGAAACAACCACAGATCCCTTTTGAGCCTTTACCATGTTACTGAGGGAGTCAGACCAATTTCAGACCAATTCCAGAACCTCCCTGACGATTTCAGAGGCTTCCAGCCACTCCTGATTGACAATGGAAAACCCCACCAAGCTATAACCCGGATCGCCAGAACCCCAGTATACCAGCCATCTCAGCTAATGGAGCTAAGCGGATTCGAACCGCTGACCCCCTCAATGCCATTGAGGTGCGCTACCAACTGCGCTATAGCCCCCTTCTGCGTATCCCATGATGCCTTGAGATTGGTAGCTTCGTCAACTACAATTACGGGGTTTCTACTCGTGCTTTCAGACGGGTTGTAGTTTGTAGAGATGCTCCTTTGTAATTTATGACTCAAGCTCCTCAAGATGATCCAACGCCTACTGTTCAATCTGCTTCACCACCTGTGAATGTAGACAACCTGTTCAAACAACTTCGTCGCAAGGAGGGAACCTGGGTTGAGTGGGGGCAGGCATGTCAGATATTGCAGAAGGCAGGTTACACTCCCCAGGTCATTTTTGAGGAGTCGGGATTTGAGCCGATCCACCAAAACCAGGTGATTGTGGGTGCTCAGGTTTATGCCAGTATTTTGGCAGCCGGAGTTTCTGAGGCAACGAAAACTCACTTTGAGCACAAAGGAAGTGATGTGCTGTATGAGTTGCGGGTTTTATCCCAAGCCGAGCGGGCGGCTGTAGCAGAGTTGGCGTTGACGAAGAATCTAGATTTAGATGAGGCGCGCGAGGCTGCAAAAGCGGTTAAGGGATTCGCGTGGTTGAGCAGTGTACCTGAAGGATTTACGAATCATCCAGGCGATGCGATCGCTTACCAGGTCTGGAAACTGGCGCGACAAAAGTCTGATTTGCAGGAGCGATCGCGCTTAATTGCTAAGGGTTTGCGGTTTGCTCACAGCGACTCAGCCCGCCAGAAAATTGAGCAACTGCTGACAGACTTTACCGTTGTTCCTGCTACGCTTGCTCCCTCGCTGCCTGTTTACCGATTGGAGGAAGCGGAAGACTTGCCAAGGATTTTACCGGTAGTGGGTAAATTCCCGCTGACCAGAGCAGATCTGCAAGCCGTCCCCCTGGTCGAAGAGATTGAACCCTTTAGCATGGTGACGTTTTCGGGAACGGCTGCCTGGGTGCCTGTTCCCGGTTGGCAAGTCGTTCAACTTGCTGAAGATGCGATCGCAATTCTTGGCAATAGCAATGCGTTACCCACTCCCCTTGCTGGCAAAGTTGAGGACGTTTTGATCGTTGTAGACCGTGCTCAACGGCAATGGGACGCCAGCAGTTACTTTTTGATTGAGCAGGCTGACCAACTTCAGCTTCAGTGGTTTGCAGAACCTCCCGAAATTCCACTGCTTGGACGTGTCATTCTGGTTGTCCGTCCAAAGAAAGTTCTGGATGAGAACTACACAAGAGACCCCTGGCAGATTGATGAGTAGGGAGTGTTTCAGACGTGTGGTTAATTGTCTGTAGAGACGCTATATGTAACGTCCCTACAGACGAAACCAACATTTTTGAAATGCGATCGCGATTGCGAATATGACGCTAAGAAACTGCCACGCTCTGTTGACCAACGCGAGGATCGAGATGGAGGGGCGTGTCGAGTTGCAGCACGATGATTTCGTTGTTGTCGATCGCGGGGAGACGCCCGATCGAGAAGGGGTAGTTGTTGTCATTGGCAACCAGAATGGTTTGGCTGTCAATCACGAGCACGTTCTCGATGGTGACGAATGGGAAGGTGAAGATGTTACTGCCGTCTCCATTCAAGTCATCTGGATCGTGAACATTCAACAGATCAACCACTTCTTCTTTCGCAACGAAACCATTGGCATCTCGGTGCGAGAAATCCACTTTGAAGATCTTCTTGAATTGAGCAGTATCCCCCTGTCCACCGTCTCGCTCAATCACCAGGTATTCGTTGTCATTGATCACGGTGAAATCGCCGATCGCGTGGTTCGGATTCTCCAGTTGGTAATAGCCAACTAGTCCCTCATACTGGCTGGATGCCAAGTCAAACTCATAAATGCCAATGCAACTATCCAAGCCTTGGTAGCGTCGTTATTCAGCCAATCAACGAATGCTTTTACAGAATCATTCAGATCTCCTAACTCTCTTCAAGCAAGCTATAGAGAATTATCTACTAACTGTAGTGGAGCTACAAATTAACTGTCAATTTTGAACTCAATGATTCCCGGAACACGATCGCCCCACTAATCAACAATCTCATCCTAACTTGACCTTGAACACCAACAAATAAGGCGATTTCTGAGAAAGATTTTACCCCTGTACGGACGAACGGCCGTTGTCCGTATCAAGATTTTGCGGTAGTTTCTTTCTTGGAAATCTCCTAAGTAGCCAGTTCATTAACCCTGATCCCCTTCAGATCCCCGACTTCTTTGTTGTTAGTCAGTTACAACTGACAAGAACCAGTAGAAGTCGGGGATCTAGCCGACCTATCGTCAGGTTTTTTATGATTAAGCTGCTTGTTTTATTCGCATTCGCCGCCAACCTTGCGGCTTGTCGTCACACGTTAATGGCACCCGCCTCCATTCCCATAACTCCTGCAAAACCCGTGTCATCGAACTCTCGCGTTTCCCTGAAAGCCGTCACTCTGATCGCCAGAGAAGAGCGCTTCCCACCAGTGGGCGAATCACCCAAGCGCGATCGCGATATTGGGTTTGCTTCCATCTTCCTGCGTCTTGAAAATGACACCCAGGCAGATGCGACAGTCGTCATTCAACGCATTGAGCTTCGCGGTCTGCCAGATAACGCGGTGCAGATGGTAACCTCAGTATCCCAGACGATTCACCTAAAACCCCTGGAATATGCCGTCCATGCTGTTCACCTATCAAACAAACGCGGGTATAGCAAACAAAACCTCGTTCAGGCTGTAGTGACCTATCAGAGCAACGGACAGGTGCGGGCGATCGCATCTACACCGGTTGAAATTACTCGTTCCTAGCGGACCGATTAGGAGTGGGTGGGTCGATGGGTTGGGGGGTGACAATATATCCACTCACCTACTCATCCACTCATCCACTCTTTCACCCAAAGCTTACAGCCTACCAGCATCATCACTTCTGGCGCTTCGGGGATTCAGAGGCAGGCGTGCAGCAGGGAACAAACGGCACCGGAGCCAGAGATTTCAGGTCAACTTGTTGCAGCAAACTCGTCCAGGCAGCGGCAAGCTGACGTTGATTAGGATTGCCGCGATGTAGGTCTGCAAGCGTATTCAAAGCTTCATACCAAATCCCATTGGCCGCATACACCTTGGCGTGCTCTAGAGACGGTGCTCCTTGCAGGCGACGCTGAACCGCCGCATCCAGGGCAACCCGTTGAATGTTGCCAGTAACCGATATCGAAGGTCTGGATGGATCGCAATCCACTGAGAATGCCCAGACGTAAGATTGACCGATTTGCAACGGTTTCGCGGTTGCTGGTAGCGAGAGATGAATTAACCCGGATTTGGTGTTGGGAATTGTCAAACGGGTGCTATAGACCTCGTTGCCAGCGGCATCCTGCAGCATGAACTCAATGGGAGTTTTGTCGGTCAGCGGACTGGGTAAATAAAACCAGAAGGTTGGGCGATCGCTCACCGTCTGTCCCCAAACAATGCCGTCTTGAGTCGGAGCCAACGCCGCTAGGGATTCAAACTGGCGGCAGGGCCCACGGCTAGCACCGCCCCGCTTTCGCCCACGCGGTGCCCCTTGTTTCGCTGCTGTTGGGGGATTGAAAATAATTTCAGTGCTTTGAACTTCCGAGTCAATGGCTGGAACCTGAGACCAGGTGGTTTGAACGGTGCTGGAGAGACTGAGGGCGATCGCGCTCAACATAGACACTGAAACGAATTGAAAACGATGTTTAATGAGGGGCATTTTCTGTTTCCACCACAATTGTGAATCAACAAGGAATGGATATTCTTAAGACTTTGATCGAATCTGATCATTCAAGTAGATAGTAATACTTCCAGCAATACCTAACGCAATTCCGGCAGGTACCAACGGTATCCAACCACCCTGACCGAGGAGAGCACCACTTAAGCCAGTCAAAATGGCGATCGCAGTCACACCAATTACACCCTGAAACAGCCGCGATCGCGCCAGCGCTGACGGATTCGTTTGCACCCACAGCATACTCAATCCACCCGCCAATGACCATAATCCAATCCAAAGGGCTTCCCCAGCCCAGTTCCAGACCCAAATCAACGAACGCCGATCCAGAACCGCACTCAAAATTTGACTGGTCATGTGAGCTTGAATCAGCACCCCCGGAACTTCGTTAGCCGTGCCAGTTCCATAGGGCGTTATCCAAACGTCGCCGCTGCTGCTGGCGATCACGCCCACCAACACAATCCGATCTTGAATTGCCTGTGAGCGCACCTTGCCCTGGAGTACCTGAGTCAGAGAAACTTGCGGCGCGATCGCGCCTGGAGACGACAACGAGCGGTAGTTGAGCATGATTTGATTTCCTCCTGCATCAATCCCTTGATAACCCCCCATGCGCTCTGTTAGCCACTGAAACACAGTCTGATCCAGCTTTAGATTGCCCTCAGATGTGGATTCGGGACGAATACCCATTGGTTCCAAATACTGAACGGCCAGTCGGGCATTAAACGCATAGGGCGTTGTGCAAGGTGACGCCGGATCGGGGTCAAGTTTGAGAATTTGGCGACGCAATACGCCGTCCCCATCCTCCAAAAAATCACTGAACCCGACCCTCGATTCGGGAACTTCAGGCGGAGGCGCAATCCCCGTTGGATCGGCGATCGCATCACTGCTCTTGCAAATCGCCACCAACCGCTGATTCCGTCGCAGTTGAGCCGCCAGATCAGGGTATCGAGAACTTACCGCAAAATCTCGGTACACATCAATCCCAATCACCCGCGGTCGATGCCGTTCCAGCTCTTTCAGCAGGCGATCGAGCGTCTGGTCTGATAGCGATCCGCGCCCCCCTTGCGCCGCTTGCGCCTGCACCTCCGATTCATCAATCGTGACAATCAGCAATCGATCATCCGGTGCTTCCTTGGGTCGCAGTTGCAGCAGGCGATCGAACGCCCACAGCTCCAACGGCTGCAAGACCCCCAGCGATCGCGCCGTTAGAACTAAGCCAGTTGCTACCAAGCTGCTGAGTAAAACGGTTGCGATTTTAGATTTTAGATTTTGGATTTT
>JAAUSG010000061.1 GCA_012034055.1 Leptolyngbyaceae cyanobacterium RU_5_1
GTAGCAAAGACGTTGGTCGAGCTGAAGTAAATGTTGACGTAATCGTTCTCGGTGTAGACGCGACCGCTGCCACCTTCAACATTAGCTTCAGCAACTTCCAGGTAGTTCAGATCAGAAATAATCATTGATTTTCTCCTTAAGAACGTGAGATGTTAGTAGACAAAAATTCCATTCACAATGGAAGGAAAAGACAAGGGAGTGCTACAAATTTGTCTAGAAAAGTTGATTGTTTGTGCGCTTCAGCCATGCAAAATCAACTCTTAAAACAGACCTTAGTGGTAGCGGATAGGAGAGATCACAGCAACCGAAGTGCTGGCCGAGAAGGAAGAACCATACTGATAGGCAACTGCCAGCGAATCTGCCTTGCTGTAGGTGTTAGCGCCAGGTCCCCAAGGAGCCACGTATGCATCGCCTTTAGCACCAGCCGCCGCACTGTTGCCATAAGCAACGGGTGATGTAACGTAAGTAGCAAAGACGTTGGTCGAGCTGAAGTAAATGTTGACGTAATCGTTCTCGGTGTAGACGCGACCGCTGCCACCTTCAACATTAGCTTCAGCAACTTCCAGGTAGTTCAGATCAGAAATAATCATTGGCTTTCTCCTTAGGAAACTTTTCTTCTGAATGTTTCAACTCTTGTTTGAGTTGTTATTAACAGAATAGGTTGATTCATTTTTGTTTGGTTGCCATTTTGGCAGGAAATAAATTGAAAATCATCTTTTTAAGCAACTCATTGAACTTAATTTGAGCTTAGTTTGAACTTCATTTGAAATTCATTATTAGCCTGTAAAAATACTAAAAGCCTACTGATTAATTGATTGACAAATCAATTAATCAGTAGGCTCTAGGAAATATCAAATTGGAGACTGCTAAATCACGTCCAGCTCGAAATCTGTAGCTTTCCCTTAAGAAAAACTCCAGGTCTGGACGTGGACAAGGTTTAATTCAAGCAGAACTTCAGAAAAGGTATGAAGCTAGAAATCGAAATATAGGCTACCAACTTCAAGTTGGACAGCGACGCCAGGAAGGAATACAGAATTCAGGAGCCAGGAGAGGCTGCATTCTGACTCCTGACTCCTGACCTACCTAAACGTCCCAACTTAAACGGGTAGCCTGTAGATCAATTCAAAGTAATAGCAACCCTGTATAAGGTGATTGCAATAAAATCCTTGAAGCCTTGCCGGAAAATGATTATTCTATCTGTTCAACTTCATTTCCGACTGGCATAAATCAAACCAGATTAGCGTGAGGGATTTGGATAGGTAACCGTGGATTGGCTGAAACTGAAGGAGACGGTGCTGTTGTTCTGACTACCAACGCCGCTGGAAGTGAAAAATGTTTGAAGTGCTCCATTTGGGCTTTGAGTCGTACCACTAATCGTATAGCTTGGAACGTTATTTAGTGATACCGTAATCCCACTTGGGAAACCAGGAAGCAGCGTATTCAAAAGCTCATTTTCCCCTGATTTTAGAATCAGATTCCCATTACTGATCGTTAGGAAAATAGGACTGATGAGGAGTTGGCCGCCTGACAGGTTAGACATTTCATCCAACACTTCTAGATGATCCAAATTTGCAATAAACATGGTATTTCTCCTGCTATTTGATAAACACTTTAACCGTGAGCTAAAAAGCGATGTTGCCAACTTGGCAGGTTTATGAAATCGGTAGAATTCATCTTAGGAGGATGTTTGAAAAGGTATGGTTAGGACTTACGCATTGTGACTAAAACCTCGGAGGTTTGGCTCTATCGCCCAAACTATGCAATCTGAGCCAAAATCATGAGAGAAAGCTTGCCAAGCAAGGATTTGAGGACTTTATGATTAACAATAATGCATTTTTGGCTGAAATCTTTGCCAGGAGGAGACTTCGGAGCAAGGAAGGTCTAAATCAGCATAATAGGAACGATAGAGCCGGAGGTTTAAGCCGCTATCGTTCTTCACGACGCTTGATGTTGGTTAAACCTCTGAGGTTTGCGTAAGTCCTGGGATGTTTGAAAAGGTATGGTTTGTGATGTTAATACATGGTCCTGTTGATTCATTTCCTGGCGATCGAGGGACTGTTTGGCTTTCAATATGATTCGCAATCGCGCCAGTTGACTGCTCCAGGCAGAGCGGGGCAGGATTGCAGGGTCTTCCAACTCCGTTTGCGGATCTGGCTGGTCTGGCTGCTGGGTTGAAGGCTTAACCTGCTCCAGGGCAGTAGTCAGGATTGAGGATGATGTTTTTTCTGTGATCATCGCTTGCCTCCACAGGGAACAGGTTCAGGATGGTAGAGCGGACATCAATTCTGGTTCGTTCTGCCAGCTCACCGGCCACTGGATGCGATCGGCTGTAAAGTGCAATGGGTCGCGATCGCTCTCAAGTTGATGAATTGGCTCTTCCACCAACTCAAACTCTCCATTATCAAAGGGCAATCCCTGGGCACGGACTTTGGGTACAAGCCGCTCACGCTTGCCCTGTTTTGCTTGAGTCAGCGATCGATGATGGCAGTAAGGATTATTTCCTCTCCGGTTGAAGAACACATGGGCAGTCCAGGTGCATCCGCCGCGACACAATTCAGCAAATTCGCAGGTTTTGCAGAACCCCCACAAATGAGCGGTGCCTTGCGGAGTTCCTGCTCCTACATTGAATTGTAGTTCTGCTGTAGCTGCAACAATGTCCCGCAGCGATCGCTCTCTGATATTTCCGCCGGTATAAGCGGCGGTTGGCAGCGAAGGACACCCTTTAATCGCACCATCCGCTTCAATTCCTAAGGTTGACAGTCCAGCCGCGCAGCCCTGCCAGAATGTCCATTCATCCTCACGTCCCCGCCCGCGAAGCAGCCGCTCGTAAGGGCCATAGTAGCCAATATTATTGCCTGGCTGGAGTTGAACCCCTTCCCGATGTGCCGACGGGCAACGCGTGCCAGCATGGGATACAGATCGAGCAACTCATAGGGCTGCAGCAGGATATCGGCATTGTCGGCAGCATTCCCCATCGGAACCGTCAGTTGAATCTGCCAGGCACGCGCCCCGACATCGCGAATCTGTTCATAAATACCGGGAAACTCTGGGGCAGACAAGCGATTAATTTGGGTATTACAGCCGAAGGGAATTTCAACTTCACGAAAATGACTCATCGTTTGAAATGCCTGTTTCCATGAGCCTTTCCGTCCCCGCAGGCGATCGTGGGTCGCTTCCAAACCATCAATCGAGACCGAAACAGTTGCAATTCCAGCCTGTTTCATTTTGTGCGCTGTCGCCAGTGAAATCCCATACCCACCTGTAGTCATGGTGCAACGCATTCCAGCTTGATTAATCGCGGCAGCAATTTGCAACCAGTCTGAACGCAGGAATGCCTCCCCACCAATTAAGGTGACTTCCTTAATCCCAACCTCTGCCATCTGGCGAACCAGATCCAGCGCCTCCTCGGTCGAAAGTTCTTGAGCGCGTGCCTGCCCAGCTCTTGAACCACAGTGGCTACAGGCGAGATTACACTTCAAGGTAATTTCCCAGACTGCATAGCTTGTTCGATGGTAGGTCATCGCTAAGTCCCTAAGCAAAGTCGGACTGAATCACAACCCCATACATCGGCTGAACGTCAATGGGCGGTTTAATCACAACCCCATACATCGGTTGCACAATGGGGGGTTCAATCACAACCCCATACATTGGCTGGGGGGTGGGAAGCGGCTTCGGATATGGGCGTGGATATGGATATCGGTAGAGATATGGGTACGGATATGCTCCCGGGTATTGCATCCATCCACCCACGGCTCCAACTAGTTCTTCCTCCGTGAGTTCATGAAACTCATCTTGCTCTTTAGATCTAAAAGCTGGATTGTAGCTGTTTCAAACTCTTCTTGAGTGAAGGTATAGCCTGCATCCTGCAAAAAATTTTGAACCTGGTCGATCGAACTGGTTTGAAGCTGTGTGGCAAAGGCTGAGTCTTTGACCAATCTGACCACAAACTCTTTAACTTTCTCCAAAATGGTGTTAGAGTGCATCACTTGCTCCTTGAATAAATTAACAACCCTTAGAGGATGTTTGAAAAGGTATGGTCTGTCATGTTAAGCACTCCTCTATCCCCCCTAGCCCCCCTTAATTAAGGGGGGAAATTGCTCAAAGTCCCCCTTATTAAGGGGGCTTAAAGCCCTTCGGGCATACAAGAAAAGGGGGATCTGCACGCTTTGCTACCAACAGTAGGACTTTTCAAACATCCTCTTAGAGGATGCTTTAAAAGGCAGAGAGTTCAGGCATTTTGATTCACGAATTGGATTCGCGAACCTGATTCATGAATTGGATTGATGGAATTGTGTCAGGCAGTCAATTTCCCTTGTCCTATAGTAAGAACAGTTGTAACCTTTCCATTGATGTTCTCAGTCCTGGTAGACGTTGCTAATCCAGGAAAGCCTTTCAAGGAAAAGATAAATCTTCTGGGTGCCTGGCTCAATTTTGTACTACACAAATTCTCATTTCCAAGCTTTAGAACAAGATTTCCATCTTCATCCAGAAAGATGTGAATCGTGTGATTATCGAGTTGACTTCCTCCATAAATGCTGGATGAGTTAGTGAGTGTTTCGATGTAAGATAAGTCATTGACTTGCATACATTTCCTCCTCAGCTCTACTCTTTAAGTTAACCAGTCAGGTAATATAAAAACTGCCATTTTGGCAGTTTTTATATCTTTGTTCCAGTTGAAGCTCTTCAGTCCATACTATGAATTTTCTGAGAGTTCCCCCTTGAATCACATTAGAGCAACTATTTACAGGCTCCAGATAGTGCAGATCTGTAATCTTATGAGTTCCTTTTTGCTCCTTTTGCCGATTTTCGATTGGTTCAGTTCTATCTCTGGGTGAGTCTATTGGTTTGATTGATAATTTTTTGCGATCGCCAGTCTGATACTGGTCTTTGATGATGCGGTTGTAGGTTCGGTAAGGAATATAGTGGAGGGGATTATACCCTCCGAATTGTAAGATGAGAACACAAGCGAGGGAATATTTGCCCGCCAGGATAGCTTCGATCACCTGGTTGAACTGTTCAGGTTCCATAACGCGAGTAAATTCCTGATTTGTGGTCTGAGAGCCAATACCCTGATAAGTCATGTTTCTCTCCTTGTCACAACAAATTGATGGAATCAGTATTTCCAGCCGTCATATTCACTTGTCACAGGCCTGCACTTGTCAAAGACCTGCATTGCCCTGAAGCTTTTTCAGTGGATCGAGTAATAGATCGGCGATCCGACGACGACGGGTAACGATTTCGCCCGTGGCAGTCTGTCCTGGCTTGAACTGGATCGGTTGACCTTTGGACGTGATATGGTGTCTAATCAACTCAATCTCAACCTGGTAGACCTGTCCCAATCGTTCGTTTGGTTTGCTATCTGGAGAGACAGATGTGATTCGACCGGGGATCATGCCATATTCTTGAAACGGATAGGCATCATGTTTGATCTGCACTGGCATTCCCGGTTTCACAAATCCCGCTTCTTGACTGGGTAGTATCGTGGATAACACCAGAGGTCTTCCAATCGGTGCAATCTCGGCAATTACCTGCCCTGGCTGCACAACTTCTCCTTCGCGATGGACATTGAGAGTTAAAACAACGCCGCTAACCGGTGCATACAGATAGCGCTGTTGAAGCTTTGCCTGGGCTGCTTCCAGGATTACCTGGGTCTCGTTGTATTTTGAGTTGAGCGTGGTCAGCTTTACCTCAAGCTCCTGAATTTGTTGCTGGGATTCTAATTGCACCTGTTCAGCATTTGCTTTTTTCTGATTCAGTTCAACCTGCAAGCGTTGAGCTTCTGCCAGTGCCCGGTTGAGGTTGGACTGACTCTCGGTGATAGTGCGCTGGCGATCGCGTAACATTTGCTCGGCTTCAAACAAGCGATCGGTCGAAATTGCACCCGCCAGACTCAACGGTTGCAGCCGTTCCATCCGTTGTTTCTGAGCGTTTGCGTCTTCTTCGAGTTGTGCCAAAACCGAACGGCTACTCTCGATGGTCAGGTTTGCCTGATCAATTAGAACCTGCTGTTCACGAATGGCATGTTCAGCGATCGCTATTTGGGTTTCTCCTGCAGTTTTGTTTTGTCCAGCATGGCTTCAACCTGGACCAATTCAATGCGAGTCGCCAGCAACACCTTTTCCAAACGCTCGACTTCTTTGGCGGCAATTTCGGTATCCAATTCAACCAGCAGTTGTCCGACTTTAACCGTCTCCCCTGCTTTCACTGCAATCGCAGACACCTTGCTAATTTCGATCGGGTTCACTTTATACACATCGCCCTTAGGAACCAATTTCCCGGGGGCTTTTGCGACCTCGTCAATTTGACCAAACCATGCCCAGGTAGAAAAGGCTAAGAAAAACACAACTCCACCCAAGGCTAAACGAGATGGCAAGGTCGGAATCGGTTGATCCAGAACGGTCTGCAGGGGAGTAGACCAATGGGAGACTTTTGGAGCAGTCAGAAAAGGCCCAGGGGGGGACTGAGAACCCCTTTCGGGTAAAGAAGCCATAGATTGTCTCACGTGCGTGTGTACAGTACGTTGAAGATCGAGTAACAGACAATACCTGTAAAGAAGTTAGGTATGTTGAACGGTAAGAGTTCCTAAGATTTTGCCAGTGATTCTACTGGGGTTTGGGGTAACTATCGAGAAGATGGATTAAATTCGCACTAGAGATATAGTAATTTATACTGGCGTTGAAAAGTGCCAAATTGGCAGTCTTTACAGAACCTTCACTTAGAGATTAAGTTGCTGTTGAGCCAGATGATAATACAGTCCCTGCAAGGCAACCAACTGATCATGAACACCTTGTTCGACCAGAATGCCGCGATCGAGGACCAGAATCCGATCCGCGTGCTGGACGGTGGACAGGCGATGGGCAATGATGAAGGTGGTACGATCGCGGCTAATCCGGGCCAGGTTTTGCTGAAATCGCCGCTCAGATTCCGTATCCAGAGAACTGGTGGCTTCATCCAGAAGCAGAATTGCGGGATTTCCCAATAGGGCACGGGCAATCGCAATCCGCTGCCGTTGACCTCCGGATAGATTGGTGCCGCGTTCTCCGACTTTGGTGTTGTAACCGAGGGGCAAATCCTGGATAAAGGTATGGGCCTCGGCTAACTTTGCCACTTCAGTCACCTGCTCCAAGGTGAACTCAGGTCGATAAATTTGGATGTTTTCCAGGATTGTGCCAGAGAAGAGAAAACACTCCTGGGGTACGACTCCCAGTTGCGATCGCAGGGAATGGGGTGACGCATGGCAAATATCATGTCCGTCAACTAAGATGCGTCCGCGATCGGGGTGATAAAACGCTTGCAGTAGCTTAACCAGCGTTGATTTACCAGAACCACTGCGCCCCACAATGGCGATCGTCTGTCCCGGTTCCACATGAAACGACAGATTTTGGAGCGTGTTCCGGTCTTCCGATTGGTTGTAGTTAAACGTCACATCGTCAAACAGAACCTCGCCGCGAATGGGTGGTATGAGCAGCATCGGACTGCCGGGGCTTTCCTCTGGCTCAGTCGAAAACACGTCATTCAACCGCTCCACGGAGATCAACACCTCTTGCAATTCATCCCAGATGCCAATCACCGATAACACAGGAGTGATCACACTGCCGATCAGCATATTGAACGCCACAAACTGACCGATCGTGAGCTGATCCTGAATCACCAGCGTTGCGCCGTACCATAGCAACAGCGAACTTCCCAACGCATTAATCGCACCACTAATAATTTGCAGCCCATTTGCCAGCTTTTGTCCTTTGAAGCGGACATTCATCATACTGGTCAAACGGTCTTCCCAGCGCCAGCGAATTTCCCGTTCAGCCGCTGCCGCTTTGACGGTCGCAATTCCGCTCATCATTTCCACCACCAGTGAGTTTTGATCGGCGGCTTCGCTGAAAATCTCTCGTGATATTTGCTTTAAGAACGGCGTCGCTGCCAGGGTCAGCAATACAATTGGCGGAATTAGACCAATCACGAGCAATGCCAGTCGCCAGTTGTAGTAGAACATCAGCCCGGCGTAGACGATCGCCATCAACGCATCTAACCAGGTGGAAACGGCATTGCGAATCAGAAATAGCTGAATCTTCTGGTTTTCCTGAATCCGGGTCAGGATATCCCCGACCTGGCGAGACTCGAAGAACTTGAGTGGCAGTCTCAAGGCATGACTGACAAAACCACTGACCAGAGTCAGATCAAGCCGGTTAGAGAAATAGTCCAGTAAGTATTGCCGGACGCCGGTCAGTCCAATCCGCCAGATGCTAAACAAAGTCAGCCCTAATGCGAATACCAGCAGGGTGTCCTGGCTTTTCTGCACCACCACCTGATCCAGAATCACCTGAGTAAACAGCGGAGTGATTAACCCAAACATCTGGATCAGCAGGGAGATAAAAATGATCTGCGACAGCACTGATTGATAGGGCAGCAGTAGCCCCCAGAAGCGCCAGAGCGATTGGGCTTGCTGGGTGTCGATCGCGTTCAATTGCGGGGTGGCTTCTAGCAGTAACGCATACCCTGTCCAATGGCTGAGAAATTCCTGACGGGACAGGGTACGTTGCCACGGGCCGGGTCGGCAACCAGAACCCGATCGCCCTTCACCCAATACACCACGACATAGTGATCGCCTTCCCAGTGAGCAACCCAGGGCTTTTTCTGCTCCACCAGTCGGCTCAAGCTTGCTCGCACAGGGCGGGCGTGAAACCCAACAGATTCTGCTGTCGTTGCCAGGTTTTTCAACGATGCGCCGGATCGTCCTACATCCGCCAGATTGCGCAGCATATTGATGCTCAATCGCTTGCCCCAATACTGGGCGATCATCGCCAAACAGGCTACCCCGCAATCAGATGAACTTTGCTGTTGGATGAAGGGATATCCCTGCCACAACCGCAGGCGACGCTGGCGTTTAGGCTGCGGAAATGAAACTGGAGGCGGCGGGGTTTCTGGTCGATCAGCACGGCGGGCGTTAGGAACGGGTGAATGATCGCGGGGAGGCGTGGGGGGAGCTGCGATCGCCGATCTGGAGGCTGAAATCAGCGACTGCCGATAGGTCTGCAGCCCCTGGGCAGGGGTAGTCGGATCGGTAGTCGGATCTAAGGTTGTCGTGCCCTTGCCATTGGCTGCCGTTGAGGTTGGCGGTGAGGCAAAGACATTGGGCGCGATCGCGGTCGCTATATGCCAATACTCACTGGACAATCGATAGAGTCGCAAATCAGTTTTCGCGACCCACGCGTTTGGTGTCGCGGCTGGATAGCCCCAGTTGCCGCCCATCGCAGGAGCTGGAAACCCACTCTCTAAGCTATCAATCTCGCCTGCTCGTATCCAGAAATGACCAGAGTTACAGGCTTGCAGTTGAGTGATCGGTTCACCTGCTGAAACGGAGATCTCCACCAGGTAAGGAAGCAGGTTTTGAATCGCTTGACTGGTCAGAGTTTTTAGAGAAGTAAACGATTTGAAAAAAATCAACCGTTCCCGAAGCATCGCCTGTTGCTGCAAATGCTCCCGTAGCTTGGGCACCTGTTCTAACCAGGGCAACACTTGGGCGATCGCAACCCGAACAATTTGCACAGGGCTAGCTGCAATCGCTTGATAGGGAAGTGCCGTTGAACAAAATATCGGGTCTGCACCAAACGTGCCGCCATCATCCACCACTTGTAATGATTGCGATCGAGATTGATTTGTCTGGTGCTCAATTAATCTCACTCGTCCCTGACAAACCATGTAGAGATTTGTGTCGCTCGACACATTTTGTTCATTAGAAACAGTTTGATCGTTTAGGATTGATGTCCTGGAATCATGAATGATATCCCCAATTTGAAACTCCAATACGTCCGAAACCTTGGCTAACTCCTGAGCAACTTCAGAGTTTTCGGGGGGTAGCAATCGCAGCCAGATGTGATGGTTATGTTGGATCTGCGACCGTGATTCTAGCTTAGATGTCAATTGGGCAGTGGTGCCTTTGTTCATGTGGTTACTTAGCTCAATTCAGTGCAGTATTCAAGAAGATTTCTTGATCGTGAGAAAATCAGAAATCTTGCCCTGTCCAAGCCAGTTTGCTATCCGCCAGCAATGAGTATTAAGTTTTGAAATTCAGCAGTTTCTCAACTACTGAACCTCTCTGAATGCTTCACAACAAATACTGCAAAGCTTTCAAATCAACCCGGAACAAAATACTTATCAGTCAGTATTATCCAGTGGAAAGATAATTATATGGCATGCTACCGTGATTGCTTCTAAATCCACTGAGACTAAAGCATGATCCGTGTCAGGATGATGAAACTAGCGCATCTACAAAAGCCTGGGTTTAATCAATCAGAATCTGCTTTGCCTATTTTAGAAGAAGTCATAAGGATAGGTTTTGTAAATCAATGAGAAGCTCGAAACAATTCACACAAGCGAACAATTCAGAGACATTGAAACAGACCATCAAAACCATCAACAGGGATGAAATAATTCTCGAAATCCTTACTCGATCAAATGCTAAGGATCACTCTGATATCACTAGCTTAAGAGTTTGATTGGAGTTGGAAAGCTATATCGCGATTTGTCCCTTACAAGAATTACTGTACTGCATAACTCCGGTTATCCAAAATATTTTTTTCTTAAATACATTCGTTACGGTAGTCAGGTAACAAAGACATTGTCAAGATCTGTAGATAGACTTCACGACTTCTTTTTATTATCCTCATAATTCTGCTAACTTTAATGCGGTTAACTCTAGTGTGGAAGGCTACCGATTTAACTGGGACATTTGGGTAGGGCAGGAGTCAGGAGTCAGAATACAGAAGTCAGTAGATCTCTTGACTTCTGACTCCTGACTCCTGAATTTCTTCCTGATGTAAATTTCCCGTTGACGGTAGGGGCGGGTTTAGCCACAGACTCTGCTTGTAGCCTCAGATTGGCAACAAAACCCACCCCGACAGCGATCGCCCATCAACAGAAAATTTACAGGTGGAGGAAGATCACACTTCCGTGTTGCACAACCCTTGTTTCCTACGGTGATGGCCGTGATGGTGGACTTGCCGAACCATTGGGGCTGAGGGGATTCATGGTGGCTCCGGGGATTTGTCCTGGGGCCGTACCCGGCGATGGGCTGGTGCCAAAGGGATCGAAGGGATTGAATGAAGGAGTGGTGGTCGGAAAGGGGCTGGTGCCAGGCTGAGGAGATGAGCCGGGAGGTTGGGATGTGTTCGGCAGGGTGGATAGGGCAACGCGATCGCCCCCGACGGCTCGCATTTGATCCAACACCTGAATTACATCGTTGTAAAAGGCACTAGGAGGAGCATTCAGCACCAGCATCCCGTTTGGATTGCGTAATATATAGGACTGCAATGCCTGAGTAAGTTGGCTGCGATCGACCGGTTTCTGATCAATGAAGGTCTGTCCCGTTGACCCGATCGTCACCACCAACATTTCGCGAAATTGGGTATTGCCCAATCCAAAACCTGGCAACGGTGATCCAGTACTGGCTCTTGGTAAATCAATGCTGATTGCTTGCTGGCGAGTAAACTGCAGCGCCGCCAGGATAAAGAACACCAAAATGCAAAAGATGACATCAATCAGTGGAATAATCTGAATTTGAACCTCTTCGGGAGGGGCATCGAGGTGTATTTTCATGGTTTAACAGTGGGTTGAGAGCTGGGAGTTATCAGGGGTCAGGAGTCAGGTATTGGTCGTCATTCGTCATTCGTCATTCCTCACTTTTCCCAACTCACTGTCAGTTTTAGAGACGGCGATCGCGCCACCGTCGTCTACCTGATTACTATCGTTTTCGGCCCAGCGCTGACGGTAGAGCAGTTCTAAATCATTGCCAGCTTTGCGGAACACTTTGACCTGGTTAAACAGAAATGCCTGAAACAAGCGGTAGAAGACCAACGTGACGATCGCCACAATCAACCCTGACGCAGTACTGATTAATGCCTCGCCAATCCCTTGAGTCACTCCTGCCGTAGAAGCACCGCCAATATCGCCAATCCGAATTTCTCTTAACGAGATAATCAGTCCGATTACGGTGCCCAGTAGTCCCAACAAGGGAGCTAGAGCGATCACGGCTTCCAGGATTTTGTCACCCCGGCGCATCCCAGCCAGTTCCTCATCAGCAGATGACTCCAGGGCAAGACGAAAGATTTCTGGATCTGAATTTTTAAGCTGGAGAGGGCTGTACAGGAACCGGCCAATCGGTTGCTCATACGCCTGTCTGGCAACCTCTGTTGCGGTTACCCAATCATTCCGACGAGCCGTGTCTAGTACCCGGTTGACAATTTCCCGCTCTTTGGTCAACACACCAAACCAGAACCAGGCCCGCTCAAAAATTGCTGTCAGAGACAGGATTG
This sequence comes from Leptolyngbyaceae cyanobacterium RU_5_1, assembly GCA_012034055.1. GTDB lineage: Bacteria > Cyanobacteriota > Cyanobacteriia > Leptolyngbyales > Leptolyngbyaceae > JAAUSG01. The sequence goes on from JAAUSG010000061.1 coordinate 12,312, forward strand.
AGAGCAGCAGCAAAGGCAACATGGTTGGTCCGCCTTTCTGGAATAATTCTGCAACGTTCACCGTTTGTTCTTTCCTCCATCAGTAAGGGGTTAGGGGCTAGGAGCTTGTCGGAGAAGTGGTTTTGATCCCCCCTAACCCCCCTTAACAAGGGAGGAACTCTCCGGAAGTCCCCCTTATTAAGGGGGATTTAGGGGGATCTGCGACAGGTTGCTAGGGTTAGATCAACTTACGCACATCTGTAACCTGTCCTGTGACTGCAGCGGCAACGACCATTGCTGGACTCATGAGTAGTGTGCGACCGGATGCTGAACCCTGACGGCCTTTGAAGTTGCGGTTTGAGGAAGAAGCACTGAGCTGGCGGCCCTGAAGTTTGTCGGGATTCATCGCCAGGCACATCGAGCAACCGGGTTCGCGCCACTCAAAGCCTGCTGCCAGGAAGATTTCATGAAGTCCTTCGGCTTCAGCTTGTTGCTTGACCCGCTCAGAACCAGGCACAACAAAGGCTTTCACGCCATCGGCCACATGGCGACCTTGAGCAAACCTGGCGGCTTCGCGCAGGTCAGAAATGCGCCCATTGGTGCAACTACCCACAAAGCAAACATCGACCCTGGTGCCCTGAATCGGGTTGCCCGGTTGCAAATCCATGTAGCGGTAGGCTTCTTCTGCGATCGCCCGCTCATCAGTTGGCATTTCCGCTGCAGTGGGTACTCGTTCAGTAATTGCAATCCCCTGACCCGGCGTGATCCCCCAGGTAACGGTTGGCGCAATGTCCTCCGCATCGAACACCACTACATCGTCATATTCAGCATCGGAATCACTGGCAATGCTTTTCCACCAGGCAAGGGCTTTATCCCAATCCACATCTTTGGGGGCGAAGTCCCGTCCCTGCAGGTAATCGAAGGTTACCTGATCCGGGTTGATATAGCCGCAGCGGGCACCCCCTTCAATCGACATATTGCAAATGGTCATCCGCTCTTCCATGTTCATCTGCTCAAATGTTGTTCCGGCATACTCATAGGCATAGCCGACGCCGCCCTTAACGCCTAGCGTGCGAATGATGTGCAGGATCACATCTTTGGCATAAACACCAGGTCGCAGCGTGCCCTTCACCTCAATCCGACGCACCTTAAGTTTGGCCAGCGCCAGGGTTTGGGATGCCAGCAGATCGCGAACCTGACTGGTGCCAATTCCAAACGCGATCGCACCAAAGGCTCCGTGCGTCGAAGTATGGCTGTCTCCACAGGCGATCGTCATCCCCGGTTGGGTCAGGCCCTGTTCTGGAGCAATCACATGAACAATGCCCTGATTACCAGACCCCGTGTTGTAGAAGGTGATGCCAAAGTCTTTGCAGTTCTGCTCCAGTGCTTGCATCATCTCTTCTGCCAGCGAGTCGGCATAGGGACGCGCCTGATTATCTGTGGGCACAATGTGATCGACCGTGGCGATCGTCCGTTCTGGAAACATCACCTGCAACCCCCGCTCACGCAGCATCGCAAACGCTTGCGGACTGGTGACCTCGTGAATTAAGTGCAGTCCAATCAACAGTTGCGTTTGTCCCGACGGCAATACTCCAACCGTGTGGGCATCCCAAACCTTATCAAACAGCGTCCCCTTACTCATACGTTTGCCATCACCCGATACAGCAGGAATTCATTTTACCAAGCCATCTTGCAGGCGTCGCTAGGCAGAAGTCGGGGTGGAGGGTGGAGAGACGAAGAGTAGAGAGATGAAGAGAACTGCTTATGCTTTCCCTTCATCGCTTCATCCCCTACCCCTTACCTCTTTTCACGAGAGTATCGTATCCTGTGGAGCTAGATACATTTTCACGAGTCAACCGTTGGTTTTGGATACCTGGTTTTGGATACCTGGATGCATGTCAAACTCTAACTTTCACAATCAACCGCGATCGCGCGATCGTGCTACCCGCGCTCCTGACAGCGTAGAATCGTCCCAATTAGCCAGTCCTGCCTCCATTCCGCTACGAGAGCAGATCAAGCGGGGTTGGGACTGGGTTGTTTTCGTCTGGCAAATGTTGCAGCGCCTCGGTGGACCGCTCGACATTCTCCGCACCTTGGGCAGGATCATTTCAATCCTGGTTACTCGTCTCCTGGTTCAGCTTGGCGTTATCAAACAGGGTAAGAGGTGAGAGCGGTGTTTTACGATGCAGCTAATTTTGAATTCGCAACCCGGCTAGAAGCAAGCTGGCAAGTCATTCGCGAGGAGTTGAATGGTCTACGGGACAAAGATTTTATCCCCTGGCCGGAAAAGTATCTATACGGCAAAGGCTGGGATACGTTTGGCTTCTACGCCTTTGGGCTAAAAGTCACTGGCAACTGCAAGCTGTGTCCGCAAACGACCAGGCTACTCGCAGAGGTGCCCGATCTGGTTTCGGCAGGGTTTTCCTCGCTGGCATCCGGTACTCACATCGCACCACACACGGGCTACCCCGATGGGGTGCTGCGCTGTCATTTGGGCTTGATTGTGCCAGAGGATTGTGCAATTCGAGTTGGGACTGAAACCCGTAGTTGGACGGAGGGGCAATGTCTGGTTTTTGACGACACGATGGAGCACGAAGCCTGGAATCGTTCCGATCGCACACGAGTCGTATTGCTGATTGATTTCAAAGCACCTGCAGGACTGTTGCCTGTTCCTGAAGCAGAACCAAACCCTGAGCAGAAAACCACGTCCTTTCTGAACTTTTTCAAAAACCTGGTTAGGAAGAGTTGAGCGTTTTATGGGTAGCCCAGCGGAGATGCATGGAATAAGTTTTGCCGAGTCTCGCAGTGACACCGTCCCGGTTCAGCTTCCCAATGGCGCGATCGCCCCTTGCACAGAACCCGTTTGCGCCATTCTCGGTACTGTCTCATCTATAGTCTTGATCCTTAAAATTAGTTTTAAGACACAGAGATGCCGCGCTGGGCTTGCCGTTCGCGAATTCGATCCAGGGTGCCGATGGGAATCGCTGAGATCAGCTGGCGGGTATAGTTTTGCTGAGGTTGGTGGTAGATGCGATCGGAGGGCCCAATTTCCTCAACTTGACCTTTGTTCATCACCATGATGCGATCGCTCATGAACTTGACAACACTCAAATCATGGGAAATGAAGATGTAGGTCAAATCAAAATCATTCTGTAGCTCCTTGAGCAGGTTGGAGTACCTGAGCCTGAACCGAAACATCAAGGGCTGAGACGGACTCATCACAGATAATGAACTTGGGCTGCAGCGCCAGTGCTCTGGCAATACAAATCCGTTGGCGTTGCCCACCCGAAAATTCATGGGGGTAGCGATTCATGGCACTGGCATCCAGTCCAACCCGCTCCAGTAGCTCGATCGCCCGCTGGCGCTGCAAATCGCGTTCTTTGGGTTTGCTGTGAATCCGCATCGGCTCGATCACGGCAGCACCGACTGTCATCCGCGCATCTAAAGAACTAAACGGATTCTGGAACACGATTTGCATATCCTGTCGCAATCGGCGCAACTGGTCGGGGGATAGCTTCGTGATCTCCTGGCCCTCAAACACGACCCGCCCATCCAGGGACTTGATCAATTGCAGAATGGTGCGGGCCAGCGTGGACTTTCCACAGCCCGATTCACCGACCAGACCCAGCGTTTCTCCGGGATAAACCTCAAAGCTGACATCGTTGACCGCCATGAAATAGCGCTTCGTTTGCCCGAAGATGCTGCGAATCGGGAACCCAACCCGCAGATTTTGGACTGATAGCAGCGGGGTTTTCTGCTGCAGAGTTGCCAACCGTTGCTCCAGGTCTGTGGAACTGAACTCCTGAGCGGCTTGCAGCGCGTGATTAACATCTGTTTCGCGCTCTTCGATAATCAGCTCTCCCTCGGCCCCAGTTCTCACCTGCATGAAATCTGCCACAGTGGGTAAGCGCCGCAGACGCCGGTTGGGTTGAGGGCGACAGGTGAGCAAGCCTTTTGTGTAGGGGTGTTGGGGATTGGAGAAAATCTGCCAAACTGGACCGGATTCGACAATTTTGCCCTGGTACATCACCGCTACCTGGTCGGCGATTTCGGCAATGATGCCCAGGTCGTGGGTAATGAACATGATCGACATCTGGCGCGATCGCGTAAATCTCGCAGCAAGTCCAAAATGGTTGCCTGCACGGTCACATCCAGAGCGGTCGTCGGTTCATCGGCAATCAACAGCGCTGGGTCGCAGGAAATCGCCATGGCAATCATCACTCGCTGCATTTGCCCACCGGACAACTCATGAGGATAACGGTTCAAAAAGGCGTATTTGAAGCGCTCAATTTCCCGCTGATTCCCATGAAATTGCTGGCTCAACGCATCATCACTGGGTAGGAGCCGAACTTCTTGCAGACGAGCGATCGCCTCTCGCTCCGCGTTCCCCTTCGACAGTCGCTTGTGAAGCGAAATTGCCTCCACCAGTTGAAACCCAATCGTGTAGACCGGGTTCAGTGAAGTCATTGGCTCCTGAAAGATCATCGAAATTTCGCCCCCCCGATAGTCCTCCATCCGATGGCTGGGCAGGGTTGCCAAATTAACTGGCTCAACCTGATCGGCTCTGCCACGAAACAGAATGTCTCCCCGGGTCACCTGACCGGGAGATGGCACCAACCCCATCACCGCCAGCGAAGTCACCGATTTCCCCGAACCCGACTCTCCCACAATACCCAGCGTTTGCCCTCGCTTCACCTCAAACGAAATGCCGTCAACTGCTTTAATGATTTTTCTGTCAGTCTGAAATTGAACGTCTAGATCTTGAACGTGCAGAACCGTTTCACTCATGGGGAGTCAGGAACGAGAGTATCCTTGGATTTTAACAGCCCCTTACAGCCGTGAGCAGCCTACCCCAAACTGACGACCCCTCTGGATCCTGGCTAGCGCTGGTGATTGGCAACTCTCGCCTGCACTGGGCCAGGTTTGTAGACAACAACCTGCAGAAAACCTGGGATACCCCCCATCTGCAAAGTCCTCTCCCCCCTCTCAATTTGGAGAGGGATGAAGGTGGGGTGAGGGCTAATCCGAAATCGGAACCAGACCTCTGGATCGCTTCAGTGGTGCCAGCGCAGAGCAAGCTTTGGCAAGCCTATCCCCATGTGCAGTTCCTGAACCTGGACGAGATTCCGTTGCGAGAGATGTATCCAACGCTAGGGGTCGATCGCGCACTGGCAGTCTGGGGTGCGATCGCTACTCTCGGTAGCCCCATTCTCGTGATTGATGCCGGTACCGCCCTTACCTTCACTGGAGCCGATGCTGATCATCAACTGATCGGCGGTGCCATTTTGCCCGGACTGCACCTCCAGTTGCAAGCACTCAATCAGGGAACAGCGGCTTTGCCATTCGTGGAACTGAGGGATAGGAAAGGAGAAAGAAGACGCGGAGACGCGGAGACACAGTCAAAATTCAAAATTCAAAATTCAAAATTCAAAATTCAAAATTTCTCTACTCCCCTACTCCCCCCCGCTGGGCCCTCAACACACCGGACGCGATCGCCAGCGGAGTCCTCTACACTCTGTTAGCTGGCATTCAAGACTTCATCACGGTTTGGTGGCAGCAATTTCCGGGCAGCCGAATCGTGCTGACTGGGGGAGATGGCGATCGCCTGCACCAGTACCTGCAGCAACACTCACCACTTCTGGCAGAAAATCTTGCGGCTGACCCCAATTTGATCTTCTGGGGCATCCGGGCAATTAGAAATGGGAAGGTTAACGATAGGTCTGGAAACACTCCCCACCCCTAGCCCCTCACCCCTAGCCCTGCTTGATCACACCGAACCGTTCCAACGTAGAAAGCCTGCCATCCTCCATGTAGAGGATGCGATCAGCAACGTCGAGAATCCGGTTATCGTGGGTCACCAGGAGAATGGCTGATCCTTGCTGCTTGGCCAACTTCTGCATGATTTCCACCACATCCCGTCCCGATTGTTTGTCCAGGGCTGACGTGGGTTCGTCCGCTAACACAATTCGGGGATGACTGGCCAGGGCACGGGCGATCGCCACCCGCTGCTTCTGTCCACCCGACAGCTCATGGGGGTAATAATTCACCCAATCCCGCAGACCAACTGCCTCTAGCATTTCTTCTGCCCGTTGCCTGCGCTCCTGACTAGAAAGGGAAGTATGTAATTCCATTGACATCTGCACATTTTGTCGAGCGGTGAGCGAATTCAGCAGGTTGTGGGATTGGAAAATGTAGCCAATATTGCGTCGCAGTTCAACCAGTTGACTCTTGGACGCTCCATTCAGCTCGTGTCCAATCACTCGCATACTGCCCTCTTGAGTCGAGCGAAGTGCCCCAATCAGCGTCAAAAGGGTTGTTTTCCCCGATCCAGACGGGCCCATCATAATCACAATCTCTCCAGGCTGGATATTGGTTGTGACCTCAAACAGGATTTGCTTACGCAGTCGGCCAGCTCCAAAGTAGTGATTAACGCCATTAATTGAAATGATTGGCTCTTGACGCATGGTGGTTAGGGAGAATCGAGTGGTCAAATCCAGAATGCAGGTCGTGCCGATCTGAACTAGCAATCATTATTGTCTTAGCACTCTTCAGGCTGCATAGTGCTGGGCAACGTGTCGTAAAGATGAGCAGGGTTGCAGAACCACAATTCTCTAGCAAACTAAACAAGCTGAAAGCTTTGCAGATAGCCTTGCCTTGCCCCCTTTATAGGATTAAAATCATCGGTTAAGCTGAGGCAAGTCGTAGGGTTTAGACGCTTGAACGCTTTACTGTGTAAGGCTGGGAAGCACAGATACATTTGTAACCTGCGGCTTCCGTATCTACCAGCGATGCCGTTTGCTACCGCTTCATTATTATGATCGTCACTACTGTGTTCACCTCACAACCCTAAGCGCGATCGCCATGAGTCAAACCTCCCTGTTGATTGCCCAAATTACCGATACTCACCTGTTTGCAGAATCCGATCAATGCCTCCTGGGGCTAAAAACCATCGAATCACTGCGGACGGTTTTGAATCAAGTAGATGCTCTGGAGCAGCGTCCCGATCTGCTTTTGCTGACGGGTGATCTGTCTCAAGATGGTAGTGCAGAATCTTACCAGACCCTGCAAGAGTTACTGATTCCGCTGGGGATTCCAGCCTACTGGATCCCTGGAAACCACGATTGCCCTGCCACGATGGAAAGGGTCTTGAAGCCTTCGTACCGAGTTCCGGAGCGAGAATCACTCATCTCGCCGCAAAATCCTTCCAGGCAGGCGGATGGCGTATTCTGCTGCTGAGTTCCTGGGTGCGCGATCGCGTCTACGGCCGCCTATCCTCTGAAAGCTTGACCTGGTTGGATCAAGAACTTAGCCAATTTAATCACACTCCAGCTTTGATTGCGCTTCACCATCCGCCCTTTCGAGTTGGCTCAGACTGGATGAACGACATCGGTTTGCGAAATGCTGAAGAGCTGTTTGAGGTGTGCGATCGCACCCTCACGTCAAACTCGTTCTCTTCGGCCATATCCACCAGGAATTTAGTCATCAACGCAATCAGGTTCACTATTTGGGTACTCCCTCCACCTGCATTCAGTTCAAACCCAACAGTCCTAACTTCTCCTTAGACGAAGAACAACCCGGGTTTAGGCTAGTTACGCTTTACCCGGATTCCAACTGGCATACCAGAGTCGAGCGAATTGCCTACACCGGACAGCTAGACCTGGCAGCCGCTGGCTATTGAGAAGGACGAAAAATCATCACTTCGCACTTCATTTCTTCCTAATTCACCCTGACTCGGAACCGGACAAACCCGAAGTTGCTACCGGCGGTGTTGGATACAGTTCCTAAGTTCACAATCGTGGCACCATTCGGATTGGTCTGGTTTGGGCAAGAGTTATTCTCTGGCAAGGGTGCCAATGGAGTAAAGAAATTGCCAATGGAACCCGGAGTCGCATTTCCCAGTTTCAATTGCAGGCTATTTAGAACAAAGGTCGTTCCACCTGGAATGGGGTCACAAATACTGGTATCTAGGGCTGGAGCTGAACCATCTGAGAGGAAGTAGACCGTATAGGTGACTTCATCGCCACTGCGGACAGGATTGGAGGCGTCGAGGGCGAGTACCCCAAGCAGCGGAATCTGCGACCAACCGGGGGCATTGTCATCGGTTGAGTTTGGATCATCCACAACAGTGTTGAAATTCACTCCACTCAGGGTTGCACCGCCTCGAGTCACATCCGTGATTCGCTTCACAATCCGAAAACCTGCCGCCCCCGTTGGTCCAAAATCATCGGTTTTATTGAGCAGGATTTGGGTTGGAGGTTCAGTCACCCCTGCCTGTTGGCGCAACCTCGCATCCAGGAATGAGGTGCCAACGATTTGGGTCCTGTACTGTTGCGGAGCGCCAGGGTTTGGCGTCACGCACAAGGTCAGATTTCTGGCTTCACGCGCCCGCAGGATTCCAGTATCGACCCTGCCATCTCCATCGGTGTCAGTCAGAGGGGTTTGACCCGACGCATCCCGAAATTGCGTGGTGAAGTTGGGATCAGTGGCGGGATTCAGACCCAGGTTGATGATGTCTGACGTAAAGAAGCGGTTGGTAACGGTAAAAATGTTGCAAAGGGCATTGCCGACTCTGAGCGGAGGATCGGGAGAAGGCGTGATTTCGACGTTTCCGCCCTGTTCAGGAATGCGATCGAGCAAGGGCACGTTGGTGTCTGTTCCTTCGTTAGCTTGCAACAGTGACTGGTTGTTGAAGGCTGAACCATAGCCAAGCAGTGATATTTGCCATCGACCAGCGTCCGCGATCGGATTTAGTCCACTCAGGGTATCTCCGCCGTTATTCAGGTCACCGCCGCCGTTCCAAACCCCCGCCCCTGAAACAGTACCAGCTCTCTGCGCTCCTGTTGGACTGGTGTACTGAACCGTACCATCATTATCCAGGTCAAAATTCCGTAAGAATAGATTAGTAGTGCCAGGACCAACCAGGAAGAAGAAATTGACCGATGGCTGCGGAAACGGAGAGACATTGTTCTGGAATGTGCCGCGAAACTGACCGATCAACAAATCTGGAACACCAGGCACCTCGATCACAAAGCCGTTGTCATCATCGTTAAGCGCTAGATTAGCGTCGCCAAAAATTGGTTGTGCTCCGGTTTCGCTGGTGATAATGTACACACCCGGTGTACTCACTGCCGGAAAGGTGATTACGGTTCCATTTGGGGAGCCTGCAGGAACGATTTGGCTACTGATGGTATTTCCATCGGGCCCGATGAGTTGAAAGCGAGTCGGATCGGGATCGGCACCCCCGGTTCCTAGAACCCCACCACTCACTTCATCAAATTGAGTCCCAGCTTCAGGACCACCACTCTCGGCATCTCGCACATTAACGACAATGCTGCCACCCGCTCTGGCAATATCATTTGCCGTAATGTTGACAAAAAACTCATGCCGTCGAACGGTGCTAGCACTGGTAGCGGTGGTATACCAGTCACCAATTCCCGGACCACGAGCCGGACCACTGGTTTGAAAATTAAGCTGGGGGACTGATGGCAGCGTTGTTTGAGCCAATACTGGTTGCGGGTAGATGGACAGAACAGCGAGGGCAGCGGCACTCCCAGTTAACCCGAGCCGCACCCGTGACGATATCGCTGGATGTAAACGTTTCACAATTTACTCTCCTCACACATCTGAACTGCCTGGTAATGTTGCGACAATTCTTGAAAGATAAATTACCAGTAATTGGCGATTAATGGCTGCAGTTTAGCGAAATGTTAGCGGGAGTTTGAAGTAAGAAATCACACACGATCGCGATCTCCGCCTCGACGGAACAGCTCATCGTCTTGAATTCAACGGTTTATTAAGCAGATGGGGTGGGCGAAAACGGCTGTAGGTGAGCCATCATGGAGCTGGAAGATTTGATTGCTAACGTTGAGATCACGAGTATGACAATCCTGCTGGCTGGCGATATTGGTGGCACTAAGACCATTTTGCGTTTGGTGCGATCGGACGTAACAGAACCCTCAAAATTACCCTCACTGACAACGCTTCATGAACAAACTTATGCCAGTCGGGAATTCCCGAATCTAGCACCCATGGTGCAAGTGTTTATGACGATCGCGAGGGAAAAACTGGGCGACATTCCCAGTCCAGAACGGGCCTGCTTTGGCATTGCGGGGCCGGTGATGAATAACACCTCTAAATTGACCAACCTGGGGTGGCTGTTGGAGTCCGGTGATCTTCAACAAGAGTTACAAATTCCTGCTGTTCGTCTAATCAACGACTTTGCGGCGGTGGGATATGGAGTGCTGGGGTTGTCTGCCAATGATATCCACACCCTCAAGCCTGGGCAACCCGATCCCAATGGTGCGATCGCCATCATCGGAGCCGGAACTGGCTTGGGGCAGGGCTATGTGATTCCCTACAACAACGGCTATAAAGTCTTTGCCACCGAAGGCGGGCACGCAGACTTTGCGCCCCGGACTGAGCTGGAATATCAGCTCATGCGCTATCTGCGGGAACGGCTGAATGTAGAGCGGGTTTCGGTTGAGCGGGTGGTTTCCGGCAGGGGAATTGAGTCAGTCTACCAGTTCATGCGCGATCGCCAACGGGCCCAGGAGTCTCCAGAAGTGTCTCAGATATACAAAATCTGGCAGAAAGAGCTGGGCAAGGACGAAAAAACGGTGGATCTCGCTGCCGTGATCTCCAAACATGCCCTAGAACGAACCGACCATCTCTGCATGCAAGCGATGGAGCTGTTTATCAGTGCATACGGAGCCGAAGCGGGAAACCTTGCCCTGAAGCTATTGCCCTACGGAGGACTGTATATTGCCGGAGGCATTGCGGCGAAAAACTTACCGTTGATAGAACGAGGAGAGTTTCTGGAGGCATTTAGCAATAAGGGACGAGTCAGCTCGGCAATTGAGAGAGTCCCAATTCATGTGGTGTTGAACCCCCGTGTTGGTCTAATTGGGTCAGCCCTATGTGCGGCGCAGATGGCAGAATCTTAGGATTTTAGATTTTAGATTGCAGATTCTGGAGCGTAGGGTTGAGAGGAGGTTTGCAGGGAAACAAATCTGGACATTGAGGATTGAGAGGGCCCTGCTTTATAGAAATCTCGCGTGAAAACCCCGGTCTTTCAAGCCGGGGATGAAACGCAGCCGCAGGCTTTAGCCTGCCAGTTACTTTCCGGTCTGGGACTCAATGTATTGCCTGACAATCGCTGTTGAGACATTACCAACACTTCCTACGAAATAACTAGGAGTCCACATTGACGGCAATTTCTTAAGCCATTCAAACTCAATTCTCAAGTCGTGGGATAGCCTACCTTTGAACCTGTGAGCCACTTTAGCAGCCGAATCATTCACCGTGACGTTAACCAATAAGTGAATGTGGTCAGGCTGAATCCCTAGAGAAAGAATCCGCCATTTGTTTTGAACTGCAACCTCAAACATAATCTCTTGCGCTCGGTCTCCAATTCCTCTAACTAGTACAGGTCTGCGTCGTTTGGGGACAAAAACAAAGTGAAAGTTGATTAGCGAGACTGAGTTTCCTTCGTGCCTGTATTCAAGATCTTTAGCCGATAACTTCGCCATGTTTTTACGTTTAGCACTGTTGTTTCATGTTATTCTATCAACAGACAGCGAGGTAGTACAGTGAGCGATAAGCAGGTTGGCACAATTCAAATCAAGCTGAACCTGGAGGGGTTTGAAGTCGCTGCTATTGTTGATATGTGCCGTGAAGCAAACAGTCTCATCAACAGTGCCAAGTA
>JAAUSG010000304.1 GCA_012034055.1 Leptolyngbyaceae cyanobacterium RU_5_1
CCGCTTCTGTTCGCTGCCCCAGCCTACCTCCATCGATCGCAACGGAATGGTGCGGTGGAGTGCTTACAACTCAAGGACTGGGCAATCTATTCACCGCATTCCTGAAGCACAAATGCGCAGTTGGATTGAACAGAGCCACCGATGAATGGCTGCACCTATGGCGTCAACTCACCAGTCCTTGCATCGCAAAGGTGTCTTGCTGTTAGTTCTGACCACAGCAATTTGGGGAACCTCTTTTCCACTGCTCAAACAGACTTTAAGCACTCTTTCACCGGCTGTTATTCTTGCTGTCCGGTTTAGTATTGCGGCGATCGCAGTTGCCCCCTGGTTTCGCTCATTGAACACTCAGTTGATCCGAGATGGGGTGTTGCTTGGCTGCCTCTATTTTGTTGCAGGTGCAACTGCATTGGTGGGTCTGGAATCAACCTCTGCTAATCGTGCGGCATTTATGGTTAGCTTAAACGTGATTTTGGTGCCCCTGATTGGAGGATTACTGGGTCAGCGTCTATCGTTCAAGCTTCTATTGGCTACTGTACTGGCAATTTCTGGGATTGGCATCATGTCCTGGGAAGGCGGTGGATTGAATCAGGGGGATTTTTTGACGATTGGGTGCGCAGTGGGGATTGCCATTTACATTTTGACGCTTGAAGCCGTTGCACCTCGCCATCCCACCTTGCCCCTGGTCGCAATTCAATTATTGACAATGGCAGTATTGAGCGTGATCTGGTCTATTCCACAGCTAGTCGAACAAATTCAGGCAATCTCCAATCATCTCGGCATCTTTCTCTACCTGGGGTTAGTGGTTACAGCGACCCCCGTTTGGATACAAGCGATCGCCCAACGTTGGGTGCCTGCTCATGAAACAGCCCTTCTCTATGCGCTTGAGCCAGTGTTTGCAGCATTTTTTTCATTTTGGCTCCTGAGAGAAGGATTTGGCGTTCGGGGGTTTGTTGGAGCAGGATTAGTGCTTGCGGCAACAGTATTCAGCCAGAGCCGAAAATAAACCCGTAATCTGCAATCTAAAATCTGCAATCTAAAATCCAAAATCCCTCCAGGTATCAGAGTTTTCAGAATTTCATGGGTTGAATATGGTAAGTCCAGAATATGACCGAACGAATGTACCCCATGACTATCTATATTGGAAACCTGTCTTACCAGGCAACAACAGACGATTTGACAGAAGTTTTTGCAGAATACGGTGCTGTGAAGCGAATTTCCCTGCCGATGGATCGTGAAACGGGTCGGATGCGTGGGTTCGCCTTTGTGGAGCTAGAAGAAGATGCTCAAGAGGATGCCGCGATCGCAGAACTTGACGGTGCAGAGTGGATGGGTCGGCAGCTTAAAGTCAACAAAGCACGACCCCGCGAAGCCAGCCGGAGCTGAAATTTAGCCAGCGATCGCCCAAACTGATCCTATTCTGTGGCAATCTGTAGAGACAGAAACAGGTTTTGAACTTGCTGTCTACCAGCTAGCTGTATGCAGACTTTGCCCAATCCAGTTGCCTCAACGACTTCCTCGAATTATTTCAATACTGATACAACCATCCATCGCCGCAAAACCCGCCCCGTTCCGGTCGGCAGCGCAATCATTGGCGGCGGCTATCCAGTTGTCGTCCAGTCCATGATTAACGAAGACACCCTGGATATTGAAGGCTCCGTTGCCGCCATTCGTCGCCTGCACGAAATTGGCTGTGAAATTGTGCGTGTCACCGTCCCGAGCATGGCTCACGCTTATGCTCTGGCAGATATTAGACAAAGCTGGTTGCTACGTACCAACCCGTGCCGCTAGTTGCAGATGTGCATCATAACGGTATGAAGATTGCTCTAGAGGTTGCCAAGCACGTGGATAAGGTGCGGATCAATCCTGGACTGTACGTGTTTGAGAAACCAAAGTCAGACCGTACCGAATACGCCCAAACCGAGTTTGACGAAATTGGCGACAAAATTTTCGAAACCCTTGAGCCTCTGGTTGTTTCGTTGCGGGATCAGGGCAAAGCGATGCGGATTGGGGTTAACCACGGGTCACTGGCTGAGCGCATGCTGTTCACCTACGGCGACACGCCAGAGGGTATGGTTGAGTCGGCCCTGGAGTTTATTCGGATTTGTGAGTCCCTGGATTTCCGTAACATTGTCATTTCACTGAAAGCATCGCGGGCACCCGTCATGCTGGCTGCCTACCGGTTGATGGCGCAACGAATGGCTGCGCTCGGTATGGACTATCCTCTACACTTGGGTGTCACCGAGGCAGGCGATGGCGAGTATGGGCGCATCAAGTCCACAGCCGGAATTGCGACGCTGTTGGCAGAGGGCATCGGCGACACGATCCGGGTTTCACTGACGGAGCCACCAGAAAAGGAAATTCCAGTCTGCTATGGCATTCTGCAAGCACTGGGTCTGCGGAAAACGATGGTGGAGTATGTGGCCTGTCCCTCTTGTGGACGCACCTTGTTCAATCTTGAAGATGTGTTACACAAAGTTCGGGAAGCGACAAACCATCTGACCGGGTTAGACATTGCCGTCATGGGTTGCATTGTCAATGGGCCTGGAGAAATGGCTGATGCGGATTATGGCTATGTGGGCAAACAAGCAGGCTATATTGCCCTCTACCGTGGGCGCGACGAGATTAAGCGAGTTCCTGAGTCGGAAGGTGTGCAGGAGTTAATTAATTTAATTAAAGCGGATGGTCGTTGGGTCGAGCCGTAGCTGCTAGTCGCCCGATCGCAGACCTTTGCCTGTGCTAGATTGGGCATAATTTCCATACTCACCCCTTGAGCTAACGAACATGGCAATTACAAAACGCGGGCTTGTCCTCGGGGCAACAGCCGTTGCAGTCTCTACAGTTGCGATCGCAGGCGTTGGGTTGCATCTCTACAAAGGACAAACCTTTATGCGTGCTGGCGCTAGAGAAATTACCGATGACGGGTCTCTGCAGCCAATGGCAATGCTGTCATTGCAAGCCTTCTTTCGTCAAAGCCCGAAGGAACTGGTTGATGAGGTTTGGCAAATTATCGATCGCACCTATGTCGATGGCACCTTCAATCAGGTTGATTGGAAAAGGATTCGGAACGAGTTTCTCAGTAAGTCCTATGCCTCCAACGAGGATGCCTATAAGGCAATCCGCGAGATGCTGAAGCGATTGAATGACCCGTATACCCGCTTCATGGATCCCCAAGAGTTTAAAAATATGCAGGTTGAAACCTCTGGGGAACTTTCAGGCGTTGGCATTCAGCTGGCCGCAGATGAGAAAACTAAAAAGTTAACCGTTATTGCGCCCATCGAAGATTCACCTGCGTTTTCGGCTGGAATTTTGGCTAAGGACATTATTCTCAAGATTGACGACAAGAGTACGGAGGGAATGGATGTCAATAAGGCCGTGACGCTAATTCGGGGACAAGCAGGCACTAAGGTGAAGCTCACGATTCTGCGCGGCGAGAAGCAAATGGATTTCAACATCCAGCGTGCCAAGATTGAAATTCACCCTGTCCGCGTCAGTGAACGGCCCTCTCCCCAGGGTAAGGTTGGCTACATCCGGCTGGTTCAGTTCAGTGCTAATGCTCCCGTTGATATGCAGAAGGCGATCGAGAAACTGGAAAAGCAACAAGTCGCTGGCTATATTTTGGATTTGCGCGGTAACCCCGGCGGTCTGCTTTACACCAGCGTTGACATCGCCCGGATGTGGCTGCGCAATGGGGCGATCGTATCTACCAAGAATCGGCAGGGAGAACAAGATCGAGAACGGGCAAATGGACGCTCTCTTACGAACAAGCCGTTAGTTGTGCTGGTGGATGGGGGTTCAGCCAGCGCTAGTGAAATTTTGTCAGGGGCGCTTCAAGACAACCGTCGAGCGGTATTAGTCGGAACCAAAACCTTTGGCAAAGGACTGGTGCAGTCGGTACGCCCGGTTGGTCGGGACTGTGGGCTAGCCGTCACGATCGCCAAGTACTTCACCCCTAACGGTCGGGATATTAATAAATCGGGCATCACACCCGATACAGTAGTTCAACTATCTGAAGAGCAACGCAAAGACCTCAGCCTCAACCGAGATAAAGTTGGCACACCCGAAGACCCTCAATTCGCAAAGGCTCTAGAAATCTTGGGGCAACGAATTAATGTCTATCGCCAGCAGTCTCCACGGGCAGAAACTAAACCCTAAGGAGATTTCTAGCAAACAAAATACCCGGTAAGGGCAGGTTTGGCATTAGAGTGATCGGCTTAATGCGAAGACTCTGGCAAAACTTGCCCCTTGTACGTTCAAGTGCTGCTGAGACATTGGGCAAGCTGGGGGTTGCCTGCGAGGTAGTAATCAATGGACTACTCGCAACTCTCAAGGACAGAGCGATCGCGTGGCTAGAATACAACTATCCTACCAATCGTTTTGCTGATGCCTGAACAATCAACCCAGTGGCAAATTCAGTCTGGTGAGTCACCACCAGCGTGGTTTGTGCAGCGGGTCAAGCAGCACATGCCCAGCGCAGCCAACTATGCGGCGCAACTGCTCTGGCAGCGAGGGATTCGGGGTGCGGCACAGCTTGCTGGATTTTTGAATCCGGCAGATTACCAGCCTGCTAGTCCATTTGCGTTTGGACAGGAGATGGAGTGGGCGGTGGAGCGCTTACAGCGGGCACGAACGAATCACGAAATCGTTGCAATTTGGGGTGACTTTGATGCGGATGGCGTGACAGCGACAGCGGTGCTGTGGGATGGATTGGGGCAGTTTTTCACGCCGCAGAAAACTCTGGTTTACTCCATTCCCAATCGCCTCACCGAGTCGCATGGGCTATCGCGGCAGGGCATTGATGGGTTGCACAGCAAGAGCGTCCACCTGATTGTGACGTGTGACACGGGCAGCACGAATCTGGCAGAAATCGAGTATGCCCGTGGTTTGGGCATGGATGTGATTGTCACCGATCATCACACGGTGCCGAGCGATCGCCCCCCCGTGATCGCCATCCTCAATCCCCGCTACTTACCGACCGATCATCCATTAGCGACTCTATCGGGTGTGGCGGTTGCCTACAAACTCATGGAAGCGCTGTACGAAATATTGCCAGAGGTGCCCCAGAAGCCGTTGGAACAATTGCTGGATTTGGTGGCGATCGGGCTGATTGCTGACCTGGTAGAACTAAAAGGCGACTGCCGCTATCTGGCCCAGCGCGGCATCGAGCAATTGCAAAAGCAGTCCAATCCGATTACCGCGACTCGACCGGGAGTGGCAAAGCTGTTGGAGTTTTGCAAGCGGAGTGGCGATCGCCCCACCGACATTTCCTTTGGTCTTGGGCCCCGAATCAACGCCGTCAGCCGCATTCAAGGTGACGCTCACTTTTGCGTCGAGCTGCTCACCAGCCAGGATGTTTCCCTGTGCACGACGCTGGCAGAAGCAACCGAACTGGCAAACGCCCGCCGGAAAGCCTTGCAGCGAGACGTTGTCCAGCACGTCACCACCCGCCTCGCTCAACTGGATCTCTCCACCACCAGCGTCATTGTTCTTGCTGATCAACAGTGGCAACCCGGCGTCCTGGGCCTCGTTGCTGGACAGATTGCCCAGGAGTATGGGCGACCGACGATTTTGCTCAGTATTGAAGGGAGCGGGGAAGGGGGAGATGGGGGAGATGG
>JAAUSG010000305.1 GCA_012034055.1 Leptolyngbyaceae cyanobacterium RU_5_1
TCCAGAAGGGGCTGAGGGGTTGAGTGCAAAAGATCTGGGTACAACCAGATCCTGTAACTGTACCGCAGTCCTTGTCACTCACAACTAATTCCTTGCGGGGGTGTGGGGGAGTGAGGACACACGAGGGCGGGGGACGGGGAGTCGGAACTGATGCAACAACGAAGCCACTGTTCTTCAATGTCTTTCGCCACAATGAAACCACCCTACTCTCTCAATCCTGGGCGAGGGGAGCAAGAGCTAAAATAACGCTATCTTCCTGGCGTTCTAGAGATTGATTATGGTGTTGCAGCCGCCTGCCCGGTCTATCCCGATTCCACCCTTAGAGAGTGGCGATCGCTTGACTCGTGCCGAGTTCGAGCGTCGCTATGAAGCGACCCCAGAAAAATTCAAAGCCGAACTGATCGAAGGAGTGGTTTACGTGGCATCCCCAGTTAGAGTTTTTCACGGCACTCCTCATGCTGCCTTAGTCACCTGGCTGGGAGTCTATTGGACTGCAACCCCTGGGGTGAGTGCTGCTGATAACACCACAACCCGGCTGGATTTGGATAATGAACCCCAACCCGATGCCCTGTTGCGGATTGAAGTTGGTGGCACCTCGACCATCAGCGAAGATGGCTACATTGAGGGGGCACCGGAACTGGTGGCGGAAATTGCAACTAGCAGTGCGGCAATTGATTTAGGAGCCAAGCAGAACGCCTATCGCCGCAACGGGGTACAGGAATATTTGGTGTGGCAAACTTTTGAAAATTGCTTCAGTTGGTTCCGGTTACAAGCCGAGGCATTTATCTTAATTGAACCCGATGCCGATGGAGTCATTCACAGCAGCGTATTTCCAGGGTTGTGGCTAGCAGTGCCTGCCTTATTGGAGGGTAGGATGATTGAGGTGCTGAATGTGCTGCAAGCCGGGATCACTGACCCGGACCATCAGGCATTTGTACAGGAGTTAGCGGGGCGATCGTAAGGTTCAACAACGTTTCTACTCGACTTACTGGAGAACCATTCTGGTTAGACGTGCAATACGCTCTTCTAGCGACAGCGGTAAAGCTGATAGGGAATTCCCAGTCGATGATAGTGATTTGGATCAATCTGGCATGGGTGTTGAAGTCCGGTCGTGTCTTTGAGTGAAAGCTGATTCCGATATCCAACTCGCTTTAAGCCAGGACTGATCACCCAGAGATTCAGGGGAAACGGTAGCGGTTGGTTCAGAGTCGCAAACGTTTGCCAGACCTGCTCATAGTTCTGCCGTCGTGCCAAAAATGTGAACTGAATGTTGGATCTGGGTGCTGGTTCAGCTAGTTCCTGCTTGTGCAATCTCAGTGCAAAACTGAGTCCGAGCGCGATGTCTTGAAAATCTCCGTAAACGGTTGTCACGATTAAGGGGGCGATCGGTTCCAGGGACATATCTTGGGTTACTTTATCTGGGTTGTAAGGTTTCTGGAATGCCAGATTGGAGACGACAAAGGTGCTGCTGAGGATGCCGATCAAGAGGACGGTAGCGATCGAGGTGTGGGGTGGGAGGATGGGAGATGAGGGAGATGAGGGAGATGAGGGAGATGAGGGAGATGAGGGAGATGAGGGAGGGAGAAAACTCTTTGTTTTTGATGATTCGCTGGGGTTGGGTTGGGGTTGGGGTGAGTGCAGAGGCAGGCTCCCAGGAGGGCACAGATGGCGGGAAAGTAGATGAAGTTATAGCGGGGGACGAGGGTGATGTCTTTGCCAAGAATGTAGACGATCGCCAAAAATTCCAGCACCACAACCCCAATGAAAACGACCAGCATCCGTGTTGCCAACTGGGTCTCTGGGATTTTCCAGAGCTGCCGAATACGTCCGATCAGTTGCCACCCTAACCAGGCAGTAAACCCCAACATCAACACTCCCACTGGAATAGCAATCCAGAGCGGTTGTTGTTCAACCGGCAGGGTAATCACCATCAGCATCCAGCCCATTGGCAATTGGTAGAGCGGCGCGACCTTATCCAGCCAGGTTGGAGTATGAGGTTTCATCCAGTCCGTCTCTGGACGATTCATATGGCTCCAAAACGTAGACAGCCAGGGCAAGTAGGTGAGGCCGATGCTGGTGAGAGCAGTGAGAGGTATGAAGTGCGAAGGGCGAAGTGCGAAGGGCGAAGTACGAAGGGCGAAGTACGAAGGGCGAGGAATTTTGAATTTTGAATTTTGAATTTTGAATTTCCCCCCTCTTCCCCTAACCCCTGACCCCTGCTTCCTGACCCCTACAATCAACGTTCCAACCTGAGCGACCAATGCTAGCAGAAAGAAATAGTGAACATAGAAGCCGAGGCTGTTGACGGCCATCCAGCCTAGCCAGATTGCGGGTCTAAATTGCTGCTGTTGAAGGTCGGTGAGAATGTGATACAGCCCCACTAGCGCCAGAATGACCAGAAGCATGGGCAGAGTATAGTGGCGGGCTTCCTGAGAGAGGTAGACTGCGAATGGGGAGACGGCCATGACCAGCGCACCGAGCAGTCCGGCTCTGGGGGAGAAGGCAACGCGGTTGAGCAGGTAGAGGGCGGCGATCGCGACGACTCCCAACAGGGCAGGCAGCGATCGCAATTTCCACACCCAGGACATGGGCAGCCAGTTGATCCAGCTCAACCAACTGTGCATCCAGCAAAAGAACAGGGGTGGATGAACGGACTGGACGGAAATGGTTTCGGCAATTTGGGGACAGGTTGCGTCTGGATTCAGAGCGAACACGCGTTCAAAGGCTGAGGGCGGCAGGACTTGCTCCAGGGGTACATCGTAGTAGCTGCGCCCAAGGCTGAACAGGGCCGTAATCACCTCATCCATCCATAGCGGTTTGGAGTCGAGGTTCCAAAACCGGAGGATGGTTCCCAAGAGTAGGATTGCAGCTAGTACCAGGTAATGTCGAGAGACCTGGATGGGTGGTTTGAGGACCGACATCGCTTCTCTACTAGAACGTTCATGTCAGCAGAGATTGTACAGCTTGCCAGATTGAATCTCTCAATAGCTTTGCCCCTAAAACGAAAAGGTCGTTCGGATTGTGCCGACAACATAATCACTATTGGCATTGTCCTGATCAGGTGCTGTAACCCAGATCACACCGGGGGTGATTGAAATATTGTCAGTCACCTGGAACTTATAAAAGCCTTCAATATGCAATGAGGTATCGTTCCTCAATCCCAAATCCCGTAGCCCCAAATCCCGCAGCCCAAACCCTGCAGCATTCACACGTCCTAGATAAGGCTCTACCCCCACCATCACGCCACCCAAATTTCCCTGCTTAAACAAATCGGGTAATGCCAGACCCAATCCGTAGTACCAAATTTCTCCATTTCCGCTGCCCAATAATTTCAGATCAGTATATCCCCCAAAAGCGTTCAGCACCAGGCTGGGAGCCAGTTTCAGTGAGGCTTCGACGCCATAGGAATTGGTAACGGCAGACAGCCCAAAAGCGGTGTGAATGGCATTAGCCGGGAGAGTGCCTGTGAAAAAGTTATTGTCTCCCAATCCCAGGCTAAAGATGGAATTCCCGGCTGTGTGGTAAGCGTGGACGTAGGTTAACCCGATTTGGAAGGCGTCGCTCGGTGTGATGGTAAGTTGTCCCAGGGCGGCATAGTCCCCGTTCAAGAGTCCCTGACCAGCGCCTGGATTGTCGGCATGGGTTGCCAGGTATCCCGCTGTGAGCGTAACGGTTTTTCGGTCATTGACACTAACCTCTAAGGCTGCACCAGCACCCCCACCAATCCGGTAGATGGGGCTTTCTTGACTAAAGGCAGAAATTGACCCTTTCCCCCCATCAAAGTCTTCAAAGTACGGGTTAACGGTGCTGTGGACGTAATGCTGGCTCTTACCGCCGGTTGCGGCAACGTACAGCTTCAGGCGATCGCCAACCGGAAGCGTGTAATCGAGGCGATCGAGGACCACTCGATTATCCGTTTGACCATTGATTCTGGGTGTTAGGGTGCCTTCAGCCGTCCCCTGCTGCTGACCAGCGCTATTCACAACAAAGGCGGAGAGAGTGCTCCCACGAATCAAGAACTGCTCCACATTGCCAGCCGCCAGCCGGGTGTGCAAGATGTCTCTGCCCGTAAAACTGGTTTGCAAATCTATGCGGACTCGGTCCTGAAAAACCGTGTTATTCAGATCGTCTACCTGGTCGCCAAACAGATCACTAATCGCAAAAATGGCTTCACCCACCAGCTTTGTAGTCGTCGAGAACTGCTGCTTTTCAAGAGTAGCTGTCCGGACTTCAAGCCCATCCAGACGCCCTCGTAGACTGGCAAGTTCAGCCGTGAATTCTTCTTGCAGTTTCTTGATGATTTCGAGGTCTTCCCGCTTCACAAAATCGGTAGTCGCAGCCGCAATTAGCTCTTGAATTTTGTCGAGGCAGGCATTCAGTCCAGCCGCAAATTCATACCGCGTCAGGGCGCGATCGCCCCGATAGGTTTTGTCAGGATAACCAACAATGCAACCATAGCGTTCAACCAGAGATTGCAATGCCTGGAATGCCCAATCTGTTGGTCTTACGTCTGAAAGTTGAGAAACAGAGGTGACCTGTGACAGCCCTTCGGTTTCAGGTGCATGAACTGGAAGTTCCGCTGCTGGTTGCTCAACGTCGGCCGTCTGGGGGGGTGATTGCGGCACCATCTCGGTCTCGGCCGCGTGAGAGGGCTGTTGCTGAGGGATGGCCTCAACTTCAACCCCGTAACCAGGGGGTTGTTGAGGGGACGCCTCAACAGTCGGTGGGACGTGTTGAGGGATTGCCCCGGTTTCCGCACCAGGAGGTGGCTGTTGCTGGGGGATCACTTCGACTTCAACGACGTAACCGGCAGGTTGACGTTGTTCTACAGCCCCATTGGCTTGATCTACGGCAGTGGTTTGGGCCAATATGGACTGATTTGTTGAAGTTGCTACAGGATTTTGAGTTGGAGCAGACCAGGCATTAGAACTGATTAAGACAATGCCGAATAAACCTGGAGCAACGAACCATATATTCCTCAAACCGTTAACGGCCATAATTTTTATCCTCACGCCAGTAGAGTTGCAACCTGCATCCGTTTGTAGGGTACGCTCAGGTTTTGTAAACGCTTTTTATACGCAATGAAAATTAACAATATTTCCCTTAAAAAGAGTGATTCTAAATAATGTGTATCAGTTAAAACTAGTATGTTTCAGTAAGGCTGTAATCCATCAATTTGAACTCTTTTTAAACGTTCATTCTGAGCATCTGAACCCATTGCTTTGTGTCAGGCAACTACAGTTCAGGAACAGCCGTCCTGAGCAAAATCAAATGGCCCTAACTGAGAGGATGCTTTAAAAGTCCTACTGTCTGTAGCAAAACGTGAAAGATCCCCCTAAGTCCCCTTAATAAGGGGGACTTTGAGCCGATTTCCCCCTTATTAAGGGGGGGTAGGGCAGGGTGGTTTCATTGTGACGAAAGACATTAAAGAGGGTGCTCCGTTGTTGCATTGACGCCGGGGGACTTCCCCCCGAACCCCCGCTTTGTGGGATCCTAACTCCCCCACACCCCCGCAAGGAATTGAGTTGAATGGGCAAAAACTGGGGTACTGCTACAGAGTCTGTAGGTATCAAAGTCTTTGCATTCCATCGTCATCACC
>JAAUSG010000306.1 GCA_012034055.1 Leptolyngbyaceae cyanobacterium RU_5_1
CCCTTGTTTAAGCTACGTGTATCACACAACTCTCACTCAAATCCGACCCTTGGGGGGCTGCCCCCCAAACCCCCCCGAATTCAGGGGGACGGGCTGCGTCCCCCCGAACCCCCCTCCAGAAGGTGCGATCGCTTCGGTGTTAAAGATTTTGGTACACCTGGACTAGGCAACTGTACCCCAGTCTTTGTCAATCAGAATTCAATCCCTTGCAGGGGGTGTGGGGGAGTTAGGACCCCACGAGGCGGGGAACCGGGGGGAAGTCCCCCGGCACAGGTTATGGATTTAGCCGAGATCTGTATACACGGTAGCCTTGTTAAGGGGGGTAGGGGGGATCAAAGCCATTTCTCCGACAAGCTCCTAGCCCCCTAGTCCCTAACCCCTTTCACACCCAAAGAGGTACTGCAGTTAGCGAAAATTGCTATATCCGGCTGTCTTATCCGACAAATTTTTTAAAGGCTAGCGTAACGTTATGCCCTCCAAATCCGAATGAGTTGGAGAGCGCTACATCAACCCTCTGTTCCCGGCTGTGATGCGGAACATAGTCCAAATCACAGGCAGGGTCAGGATTTTCTAGATTAATGGTGGGTGGAACGCGATCCTGCGCAACCGCCATTACCGTTGCAACGGCTTCAATTCCCCCAGAACCACCCAGCAGATGGCCGGTCATTGATTTTGTGGAACTAATCGCTACATTTTGGGCACAGTTGCCCAGCGCTCTTTTGATGGCAAGCGTTTCTGTAGAGTCGTTGGCAGGTGTACTGGTGCCATGCGCATTGATATAGCTGACCTGGTCTGGAGTCAGGTTGCCGTCTTTCAGTGCTAGTGAGATCGCTCTCGCTGCACCTTCTCCACCGGGTACTGGGGAGGTGATGTGGTAGGCATCACAGGTCATGCCGTAACCGACAATTTCAGCGTAGATTTGAGCATCCCGTGCTAAGGCGTACTCCAATTCCTCAAGCACGAGAATGCCAACTCCCTCACCCATGACAAACCCGTCTCGGTCTTTGTCAAACGGACGGCTGGCGTGGGCCGGATCCTGATTGCGGGTTGACAGGGCTTTACACGCCGCGAACCCAGCCAGTGACAGAGGCGTTACAGCCGCTTCTGTGCCGCCGCAAATCATTGCCTGAGCATACCCTTGCTGAATCAGGCGAAAGGCATCGCCGATCGCATTCGACCCGGCTGCACAGGCCGTTACTGAACAGGAGTTGGGGCCTTTTGCCCCAGTGTGAATGGCCGTCAACCCCGCTGCTATGTTGGCGATCATCATTGGAATCATGAAGGGGCTGCAGCGGTCTGGTCCCTTGGTCAGGTAGATTTCTTGTTGATCTTCCAACACTTTGAGACCGCCAATCCCGGTACCGATCATGACACCCACTTGCTCTGCATTCAGATCGTTGATCACAAAGCGGGCATCCGCGATCGCCAGTTTGCTAGCAGACACTGCAAATTGGGCAAACCGATCCATCCGCTTCGCTTCTTTGCGATCCAGGTAAGCCAGTGGATCGAACCCCTTCACCTCTCCAGCAATCCGGCAGTCGTGTCGAGAGGCATCAAATAACGTAATTGGACCAATCCCATTACGCCCACTCATTAATCCATCCCAATACTCACTCAGGGTGTTTCCGATTGGTGTAATCGCGCTGAGTCCTGTAACCACAACGCGCTTACGATTCACGTTTGTCATAATTCCAACTCAGAGGGTTAATCCCCAAAACACAACGGAAATTTTGAATGATGAAGGTTGAGTTATGAATTAGGAGTTGCCTGTAGTTAATTCATAACTCGCACTTCAGCATTCCTAAGCGGATGCTGTAACTTTATTGCTGATGTAATCGACTGCTGCCTGGACGGTCGCAATCTCCTCAGCCGCTTCGTCTGGGATTTCGACATCAAATTCTTCTTCCAGCGCCATCACCAGTTCGACTGTATCTAGAGAATCAGCTCCCAAGTCATTGGCAAAGCTGGCCTGCGGAGTCACTTCGCTGGCATCGACTCCCAATTGTTCAGCCACAATCTTCTGAACCTTGTTAAAAATTTCTGTTTCGCTCATAAGCTCCCTCGTTGGATGCAGTGGCAATGGACTCATGCCAGAGTGTTTACGGTATGCTCTAGTACGCGTTGGTCTGAGTGTCTATCATGATCTCGTTACCAGGTATACCTATTTCGAGCATCCTTTAATAGTATCTGAAAGCGCGATCGCTCTGAATGGCAGGTAGGCGCTTTGTAGGGTGACACTTGACGTAAATGATGAAGAGTGAAGAGATGAAGGGATGAAGAGTAGAGTGTAGAAGGTAGAGGATTAATTGAGATTTCTTTTACCCTCCACCCTTTACTCTTCGCCTTTCACCTTTCACCTTTCGCCTTTCACCTCTTTATCCCTTCATCACAATCCATGTCGAGTAAATCCCTAAAATATGCTTACTTTCCCGGTTGTGTGGCTCAGGGGGCTTGCCGGGAGCTGTATCAAAGTACTCAGGCCTTGACCAAGCCTTGGGAATTGAGTTGATTGAACTCAAGAAAGCGTCCTGTTGTGGGTCTGGCACGTTTAAAGAGGATTCGCAGCTTCTGGAAGATACGGTCAATGCCCGCAATATTGCGCTAGCAGAAGAGCTGAATCTACCGTTACTGACCCATTGCAGCACCTGTCAGGGGGTAATTGGGCATGTCGATGAGCGGTTGAAGCAAGCTCAGAAACGCAATCCAGAGTATGTTGAGCAGGTGAATGGGTTGCTCAAGCAGGAGGGCTGCTCTCCTTACCGGGGTAGTACTCAGGTGAGGCATCTGCTTTGGGCATTAGTGGGTGATTATGGGCTGGAAGCGCTGCAGGAAAAAATTACCCGCAAGCTTGCAGGGCTGAAGTGTGCAGCGTTCTACGGCTGTTACCTGCTCCGTGCTCAAGATCACTTGCCCTATGACGATGCCTATGATCCCCAGTCAATGGAGAATGTGTTTCGAGCGGTAGGAGCAACGCCAGTTTACTACCGGGGACGCACTCAGTGTTGCGGGTGGCCGCTGTCCAGTTACGCGACGGATCAGGCGTTTAAGATGGCGGGAATGCACATTCAGGAGGCGATCGCAAAGGGAGCCGATTGTATGGTCACTCCCTGCCCGCTTTGCCACTTAAACCTGGACTCCCGCCAACCAGAAGTTGAGAAGGTCATCGGGCAAAAGCTGGGTCTACCCGTTTTGCATTTACCGCAGCTTGTAGCGTTGGCGCTGGGCATTAGTCCGCAGCAACTGGGGTTAGACCGTCATATCGTCTCTACTCGCTCAGTGTTAGAAAAGCTGAATCTATAAGCGTCTGCAACCCGGAAGCCTAGACTGATAACCTGTATCTTCCGGGTTACAGCGAGATTTGTTAGACCGCTGTTACTCGCTCGTTCAACCATCGTTGAAGTGATTTTTGACTTTCTCCCGATGGTTGCCCAAGAATCAAATTTTTGCTACTAATGTCTTCATCAAGCTGAGTCCAGTGGATGCCCTCATCCCCACCAATAAATCGCCAGTCATTACGTTCTTCCATTGAGGCGTTCAGCAAGCAAGGATACCACGCCAATGGAACAGATATAGTACGTCCATCGGACAGATCAGCAGATAGAGTGTCATCTGTAATGATCACTCCCTGAATTTTCGGTATTTCAAGCAATTCAATCGTTAAAGAAGTCATTCTAGCCTGCCAGCAATTGGCCAACAGTTAGCAGAGTGGGCATTTAGAACGATCACTCCAATGTCTAAAACATAGCTAAGGCACAAAGGGCAGTCAACCGTCAAATTTAAGATGCGTTTGCCTTAAAGTGTTGGGGTGAGCCGCGATCGCGGCTCACCCCAAGATTATCAAGCTATGAAACTCTTTCCAGTCAAGCTACCTTAATGGACCCCAAGGTAAGTTTTGAGAAACCATTTCCTTGCCTTGACAACGCTGGAGCTTTCTCCGCCTGATGGAACTGTGATCCCTAGCAATACAGCCAGATCGCTATCCGATAGCTTACCGACTTGATGTTTCTGGAACGCATCCACCACATTCACCAACTCATCCGAGGAGAACTGATACCCGTTCTTAGCCGCAAACTCAGCTACAATCGGGGCCCGTTCTCCTTTCAAAGCCTCACATTCTGCTGAATCCAATTCAGCTTCACTGCTAATATTGCCGTCTCCACAACCCAGCAAGGATTCAAGCTGTTGGCGTAGAGCCTCATCTTCTGCCGTCTTCTGCATGAACTTTAGAACTGTTGCTGTTGCCATATCGAGAATGCCCCACTCATTTTGTCGCCAATATCATATCAAGGGTGAATCGGGATGCCGCCAATCTTCACTTTCACGTAAGGCTTTCAGTCAAGCATGAGGAGGTGAGGGGATGGAGCGTGTGTATCTGTCTTTAATTCCTTCATCCTTCATCCTTCACTTTTCACCCTCTTGCTATCCTGGATAAGCTATTCCAATATTCTAGAATTTTGCCCCAAAATCCCCGACAACTGGCTTTTTTAGCGCTTCGAGCCATTCAACAAGGCACATTTGCAGATGTGGCACTGGACAAGGCGTTGCATCAGGCAACTCTCAACGAACCCGACAGACGACTGTTGACCGAGTTGGTTTATGGTAGTGTCCGGCGGCAACGAACTCTAGATGCCCTGGTTGACCAACTGGGCAAGAAGAAAAGCCACCAACAACCCCCTGACCTGCGCCTGATTCTGCATCTGGGACTCTACCAACTGCGCTATCTTACACACGTCCCGGACTCAGCCGCTGTCAACACGACTGTTGAGTTGGCTAAACACAATGGATTTATTGGACTAGCGGGTGTCGTGAATGGACTACTGCGCCAGTATGTTCGGCTGATTGGCGAGAGATTCACTTCTTCAGAAACTCTGTCAGAACGTTACTGGAGATTCGCGGTGCAATAGAGACGTTGAAAAGAAGCGAGACTGATTTTGCTTCTGTGCTTTCGCTTCAGCCTGCCCCGCTAAATGGAGCCTTACAAGATCTCTCGGACGCTTTGGAAGAGGCCCATACAATAATTAAGAAGCTGCGTAACGAGGTAGGAGGTCACCTTTCTCATCAAGCGCTCGGCGAGGCTCTTCAACGGATTGCGCCGGAAACCAGTTGCTTGCTCCAAATGGGCGATAAAGCTAAGGAGATTCACTACAAGTTTGCTCTAGAATTTATTGGCGCAACTATGCTTCGCCATGTGGAGTTTGCTGAGGCAGAAAACGAGTGGAAGGACATTCTCAGCAAGACTTATGCATTGGGATTTAAGGCTATAAGCTCGATCGATATGCTTTTTGTCGCCTATTCAAGAATCAGGAATCTTTCGATCTGATCAAGCCGGGCAAGAGCGAGTACCCTCCCCCTATTTCGCGGCGCACGGCGGGCTAGTTTGAAGTGGCTGACACCCACTGTTGAGGCTGGTATACTTGGCATTGAAGTGATACATGAGCAAAGTCGAAGCGATCGAACAACAAATTGAAAAGTGCAGTTTCCAGTCTCCTCACAAGCATACACAACAACAATAATAATAATAATAATAACAAGGAAAGATTGTTACTCGCCAACCAGACGGGGAGAAGGAG
>JAAUSG010000062.1 GCA_012034055.1 Leptolyngbyaceae cyanobacterium RU_5_1
GCGAGGGAGGAAGGAGGAGGGAGGAAGGACGAATTTTTCTAACTTCGCACTTCGCACTTCGCACTTCGCACCTCCCACTTTTCCTAGCCCCTAGCCCCTGGCCCCTTTACGTAGCTCAAAATCTGCCGTAGCCCGAACCAGTGTTCAAACGACCAGGACAGCGACGCGAGAATGGTAATACCGGGGTATTTGACAAAGGCGGGTTCGTTCTTCTCGAAAACGGCGTGTCCGCCAAGAGCAAAGACTTGAGTCAAAATCAGGCACAGGAGCGTTAGCCGCCAGTCGAAGAATAGGAGAACCACAGCGGCGATCGCTAACGCATTGGTCAGGTGATGGAGCGCCTGATTAATCGGGTTTTGGTGGCTGGCAATGAAGTGTGCTTTTGCCTCTTGAAAATAGCTCACGATAGTAACTCTCCAGCATGAAATGAAGCTCTCAAAGCTGCTGGAACAATATCATGAGGGATTTGCAGCGCTTAGGGAGCAATGGAAAATCTTCGGAATTGGGCAACGCAACTGAAGCGATCGCAGTCATGATTGAAACGCGCGAAATCGGGCAGATCGCTGTTCAGGATTTGCTGCCTTAACACTCTTTCACCACCAGCGGAGCTGCAGATAGTTACGCGTGGGTTGGTTCAGTTCTGCTTCCGTTGGCCACTCTACGAGTTTGTAAGTGCCGAAAATATGATCCCACCAATCCACGGCTAGCCCGAAGTTGTGATGCCACATGTTGTATTTATGATGCACGTAATGAACCGGCATTTTCATCCAGAAGCACTTGGTGGGATTTTCGTGTTGGAGCTGGTGGGCGTAGGACGAAAAGGCGGCGTATACCAGTCCCCCCAATGTCCAGCCAATGCCGACGGGTAGCGAGATGACAAACATTGGGATCATGACAAACAGGGTGCTCTTGACGTAATCCCGAAACTCCCAAAGCACGCCCTGTCCCTCGTTGCGACGGTGATGGTCGCGGTGGCGCTCACCGAACCGAATGGGCTTGTGCATAAGGCGATGCACCCAGTATTCCACCAGGCTGGCAAACACGAAGGCGATCGCAAAGCAGAATCCCCCAATCATCACGCTTTTCGCATCAACCATGCCGCATTCTCCTCGCAAATATCCACACTGTCTCAACCTGCACATTGGACTAAAATAACTCTACCTCCTTCATGTTCTAGACCTTCATAGCCTACGATCCGGCGGCAATTGATCAGGGTCAATGCCTTGCGATCGCAACAGTGCCTCTAGCTGTGCCGCCCGTTGTTGTGCCTGCTCTTTCGCCTGCCGCTCTACCTCCTCAGGCAGCGGAATAAATTGCCCCTCGGCGGTAAACCAACGCAACTGCCGCTCATGGATGCCCAGATACAACTCAAGCTGTTCACTCCAGAGCCAGCCTGTTTCTGTGGGGGCGATCGCCTGATAGCGTCCATCCACTAAGTGAAACCCAGCAAACTCCATCGTTTCGGGGTGGAACCAGAAATAGTCTGGTACTCGCCACACATCCTGATAAAGGGTTTTCTTAGTGCCCTGATCAACAGTTGCAGTGGAATCAGACAATAATTCAATCACCACATTCGGATATTTGCCGCCTTCTTCCCAAATCGCCCAACTGCGGCGATCGCGCTTCTCAGTGTCCAAGACCACGAACACATCGGGGCCGCGAAAATCTCGTTTTTTCAATTGCTGCTGATTGTAGTAAACCGTCAGGTTGCCAGAGATGTAAAAATCTGGACGGTCTTGCCACCAGTATTTGAGTAAGCGAATTAACAGGTCGATTTGGTTGCGGTGAAAATCAGTTTCCAAGGGGGGTTCATCGCTGTAGAGATTAGTCGGCAGTTGCAGGTCGCCGAGTGCGAGGTCATCCGTGAGTGCTTCACTGGCGGCGGGTAGGTTGGCATCAAGACGAACCATCGCAGGACTCTCACCGAAACTGCCCCCAGTATAGCTGATGGGTTACTGCTGCCTAAATTACGTACCAGAGATCCACCCTCAAGTTGTGCTCGAATGTTGGGCGATCGCGGCAATTCTCTTTCCCTTGAACGTGCTTGGGGCAATTGATTCTGACTTCTTCACAATCATCCCCTGATTGTCTATACTCTGACTCAAATAATGAGAATTACTGGCAATAGGAGATGGTAAGAACTCTATCCACAGACGAATCGCATGAAATGTGGGAAGCCGGAATTCAAGCGGGTCAAATCATTTACTGTGAAGCCCCTGATGAGCGCACAATTCATTGGAACCATCCCTAGCTAACGGGATGCTGGCGAGAGGTTTCCCTGCGTTCAGGATTGCGCGTTGATATTGGCAATATGAACGTGGCAGAAGCCTGGATTGACGATTATTGGAGTTATGATTCGCTGGAACATTGTCTAACTGCTGTGTTTCGGGCGACAGGCAGCATGAGAGAGGAGACCTTTGGCGTGCATGAAGCATCCGAATGGGGGGTGAAGGCTGAGGCATTAGAGTTGGCGGGTGAAAGTTACCTGTTCTTCTTTAATGACGTTCGCCATCTTGAAGAGCATCATGTTGGTCGTGACATTAATGTGCGGATTCGCATTTCTCCCAGCTTGATTCGGCAGTTGAGCCAGGGACGAGAAGCAGACTTGCCGCTCGTCCTGCAACCCTTTCTGGAAACTGATTTAGCCCCGTTCTTCTATTGTGCAGTGGGCAAGATGACCCCCGCGATGCACATTGCCTTGCACCAACTGGTGACTTGTCCACTGGAAGGCATGATGCACCGGATGTACATAGAATCGAAGGCGCTGGAACTGTTGGCACTCCAGTTTGCCCAATTACGAGCACAAAAAGCGGCTCAGATCAGACCGTCCAACCTGAAGGCAGCAGACGTTGAGCTGATTCGTCAAGCTCACCGAGTGTTGATTACAGATTTGGCGCAACCACCATCGGTGCTGGAGCTGGCACAACAGGTTGGCATCAATGAATTTAAGCTGCGGCAAGGGTTTCGTCAGGTGTTTGACGATACGGTGTGTGGCTGTTTGCGATCGCACCAACTGCAAGCAGCACAGCGCTTACTGCTCGATCCTGACATGACCATTGCGGGTATTGCTGCGATCGTCGGGTATACCAATCCCGCTGCCTTCAGCACTGCCTTCCGTAAACAGTTTGGTATCAGCCCCAAAGCCTATCAAAAGATGATGCGTCACTAAAAAGATCGGTTTGACAAAAGAAAATAATCGGTTTGACAAAGAAAGCGATCGCCCACATCCCCTATTATCGATTCCATTCCAGTTAACAAATGTTCTCAACTGACTGTCCTGCACTGGGTCGCACCTGCGATGCAGAGGGTGTTGTCGGTTAATTTTTGGTGTGTGGAGATGATTATGTGGAAACAAGGGCAATGGGTTGCTTGGGCGATCGGTGTAGTAACGTTTTTGGGGGGTCAGGCGGTGGGGGCGGAGGAGAGATCCCCCCTAGCCCCCCTTAAAAAAGGGGGAACCGAGCAATTCAAAGTCCCCCTTATTAAGGGGGATTTAGGGGGATCGAAGGGTGAAGGGAAAAAACAAATCCCGCGCGTTCGTGACCTGAACCGTCCGGCAACCACCCTGAAAGACTGGCTGGCACAGGTGGAAGCCGCGATCGTGCAGATAACAGGTGTGAAACTGGAGCGCACTGACACCGGACTGGAAATCAGTCTGGAAACCGCAGAAGGCAAACCGCTGCAAGTGGATGCGACGAAATTCAAAACCGAAGGTAACAGCCTGATTGCCGATATTCCCAATGCAGTGCTGGCATTGCCGGAGGGTCAGGCATTCAACACGGATAACCCAACTACAGACATTGCCAATATTCGAGTAACGCAATTAAATATCAACACCATTCGAGTCGGTGTGACCGGGAACAATAGCCTGCCCAGGACTGAGGTAACGCTGAAAACAGGTGAGTTTGCCTACAGCCTCAACCCGGAAGCCGAAGAACCCGATGAGGAAATTGTGGTCACGGGCGAAGGACAGGAGCGCTATCGTGTGCCCAATGCCAGTACCGCTACTCGCACCGATACGCCGATCCGGGATGTCCCCGCGTCAATTCAGGTGGTACCCCGGCAAGTGTTGGAAGACCAGAAAGTACAAACCGTACGCGATGCGTTGCGGAACGTCAGCGGCGTGACCAGCCAAGGCAACTACGGCGGCACAGGTGCTGGTTCTACGAACATTCGGGGTTTTGCTCAAGACATTAATTTCAAGGATGGCTTCCGTAATAATGACTTTTACAGCATTTCAGAAACTGCTAATGTTGAGCAGATTGAGGTGTTAAAGGAACCTGCCTCCGTGCTGTATGGACAGGCGCAACCCGGTGGGATTGTCAACATTGTGACCAAGAAACCTCTACCGGAATCCTAGCTATGCGTTTGGCTTTGATGTCGGCAACTACAACTTCTACCGACCGACGCTGGATATTTCTGGTCCGCTCACGGCTGATAAAACTCTGCTCTATCGCCTCAACGTGGCGTACCAGAACTCCGGCAGCTTTCGAGATTTCATTGACACGGAACGCTTTTTCATCGCGCCCGTGCTGCAATGGAATATCAGCGATCGCACAACCTTAATCGTCAATTTTGAGTATCTCAATGACAACTCCTTCTTCGATCGCGGCATTCCAGCACTCAGCGACGGATCGCTAGTGCTACCCATTACCCGGACTTACAGCTATCCGGGGTTAAATGATTATACACAGACAACTTATCGGGTCGGATATACCTTTGACCATCGCTTCAGCGACAACTGGCGAATTCGCAATGCCCTCTCGATCTCGTCCGACAAGAGAGGCGGAAGCCGGACTGATATTGCCGATTTGCTGATCGACAACCAATTTCTGCCCAGAGAGTTCAGAGACGATGAAAGTTTGACAGAAACCTATGCCCTCCAAACGGATTTGATTGGCAAGTTCCAAACCGGCTCGATTCAACATCAACTGCTATTGGGCTTTGACTTAACCCGCCGGAGTGGTATCGGTAGAGGTGGAGACGCGATTTTACCACCGTTTGACATCTTTAATCCCAACTATGACACGCCTGAAATCACAGATTTCCAACCTTTTAGCTTTGCTGGGAGCGATCGCACCAACACGCTAGGAATTTATGTGCAAGATCAGTCAGATCGATCTGCTTGATAATCTCAAACTTTTAGTCGGAGGGCGGTTCGACACGACCGAACAAAGCTCCCTGACTTTTTCTACTGGAGAGCGCACCTCCCAATCCGACTCTGCCTTTAGCCCTCGCGTTGGCATTGTCTACCAACCCAGCAAAGAAATTTCCCTTTACGCCAGTTACAGCACTTCATTCCTGCCTGTCATTGGTCGTTCCGCCGATAACTCTTTGTTTGAACCAGAACGGGGGCGGCAATTTGAAGTGGGCATTAAAGGTGATTTCCTAAATGGCAAACTGTCAACCACGCTGGCAGCCTATCACCTGACGAAGACAAACATCCTGACCACCGATCGTGATAATCCTGATTTCTCCGTGCAAATTGGGGAAGCCAGAAGTCAGGGAATTGAGTTTGATATTGCCGGGGAAATACTCTCCGGCTGGAAGATTATTGCGTCTTATGCCTATACCGATGCCAAAGTCACCAAAGACAACAACTTGCTCTTGCAAGATAGTCGGCTACCGGGAGTTCCTTACAACACTGCTAGCCTGTGGACTATCTACGAAATTCAGAAAGGCAGCTTACAGGGATTGGGGTTCGGGCTAGGACTCTTCTACGTCGATGAAAAACCAGGATTTGCTGATTTTGACCCGCCCGGTTTCAAACTGCCCAGCTATATTCGCACCGATGCTGCTATTTATTACCGTCGTAACAACTGGAGAATTGGTCTGAACATCAAGAACCTGTTCGACAAAACCTACTACGACACCTTTCAGGGATCTGACATCGTTTACCCCGGTGCGCCATTTACCGTGGTTGGCTCTTTTTCAGTGCAGTTTTGACACTACTCTGACACTTCTACAAAAAGATGCATAGGGAGCATTTGCCATGAAGCTCGTAAAATCCCGTAATCTGGTATTTCTGCTACATTGCTATATCGGTTTGGCGATTGGGTTGGTTGCGATCGTCATTGGTTTAACAGGCAGCCTGTTGGTTTTTCGCCAAGAAATGAGTGACATTCAACTGCGTCAGCAATTCGGCACCATTGTCCCGCAAGGAGAGCCATTGCCGATTGAGATAATCCTCAATACGGTGAAAACCACCTATGCTAATCAACCTGATACTCTACTCAAGCGACTCTACCGATGGGTGGGGGAGGGGCGATTACTATTCCAACACCCTAAACCAGGTTTCGAGGTCGGCGATCGCTTCAAACTCCAACAACGCTTCCCCCAGGTTCTCTAATTGCTCTAGGGAAAGTGTGTTGATGCGTGCTTGAGTTGCCTTTGGTAGTTCTCCTAGCTGTCGGGTGAGTTGGCGTAAGATGAGCGATCGCTCTCCTTTCTGTTGCCCTTTTGCCAAAATGTCTGCTCACACAATAGGTTTAATCAAACGACTTATTCAGTCAACCATTGCATAATTGCTTTTGCTCAACCGTATTCATTAGGTAGACGAGTTCATAGTCTGGACACAGATTCGATTTCTGCAATGCACAAAAGCCCTTCAGACAACTCTGGAGGGCTTTTTCCTTAAACTGTCCCAGCAGCTAGCTATTGCGCGATCGCCACACCGATTGGACAGGAAACATTGGTGCCACCCAATCCACAGTAACCGCCAGGATTCTTAGCCAGGTACTGCTGGTGATAATCCTCGGCGTAATAGAACTCTGGGGCATCCATAATTTCGGTGGTGATTTTGCCATATCCAGCCTTGCTCAAGGCTTGTTGATACATCTCACGAGAGGCTTCTGCCGACTTGCGCTGCTCATCGGAGTACACGTAAACGCCCGAACGGTATTGGGTGCCAGCATCGTTGCCTTGCCGCATCCCTTGAGTAGGGTTGTGGCTCTCCCAAAACACTTTGAGCAGGGCATCGTAGCTGATTATGTTGGGGTCGTAGACAACCCGAACCACTTCGTTATGCCCAGTCATTCCGCTACACACCTCGTTGTAGGTGGGATTTGGGGTCACGCCAGCAGCATAGCCGACGGAGGTGGAAAACACGCCGGGTTGCTGCCAAAACTTGCGCTCTGCACCCCAAAAGCAGCCCAGTCCAAACAGGGCTAGCTCCAAACCCTCTGGAAAAGGAGGCTTGAGTGGGTTGCCGTTCACAAAGTGGCGATCGCTAAGCGGCATTTCCTTGGTTCGTCCTGGTAAGGCTTCTTGAGGTGTCGGCAGTTCTAACTTTTTGCCAAGTCCGAATAGTCCCATTGGTTTTAACTCTACTCTTTGCAATCTGCCTTTACTTTAGTTAAAAATTCTGAGAAACGGACGAGAAAACGGTGAGAGTTCCCGTATTGCTCATAGGGTAATTTCCGCTTGCGTGGGATCTTTGACCAGGTAAGAGAGGAGGAGGTTGGCAATTTCTTGTTCAAGCTGCCCATCCCTGAGAAATTCTGGGTGGTCAATCACGGCGGAGTGGCAGAGGGCTTCCACGGTACGCTCCAGGATGAACACGGTCAGGTCAAGGTTTTGGGGGTGGATACGATCACGCCATCGCTCCAGATAGGCCCGCAGCAGCGCATTGATTTTTTCCTGGGCCGCATTGTCGATTTGTTTGAGCTGACCAATCCGAGGCACTTCTTCATTCAGCACCTTATGCAGGGTGGGATTGACAGCATGAGCGCGATCGCGGCTCTCACCAATTCTGGCAAGGCTACCTGAATGGGCGCATTGAACAAATCGCCCAGTTTGGATTCCACCAGCTCGACCATTTCGTGGGTATGGCGTTCGACGAGGGCGGCAGCCAACGCTTCTTTGTTGGGAAAGTACTGGTACAGCGAGCCAATACTGACTCCGGCTAGCTCGGCAATCCGATTGGTGCTGGCTTTGGCGTAGCCTTCTGCGGTCAGAATGTGAGTTGTTGCCGTCAGGATGGCATCGACGGTGACCTTGGAACGGTCTTGCTGCGGCAATTTGCGCGGAGTTGTGGGAATTTTGCGCGGCATCTGAATCGGCGATGAAATGCGAGTTGGCAAATACGATCGATCGCTCATAAGATATGAGTCATTACTCATATTCTATCAGGCAATTACCATGAATTCACCCAAATACCGCGTGTTTGTTTGTACCAAGCAGCGCCATCCCAACGATCCGGAAGGCTCCTGCCATCACTGTGGTGCGACGGAGATTTACCAAGCGTTTCAGGATGCGATCGCCGAGCGGCAGCTCGAGAATCAGGTGGAACTTCGCTGTTCTGGTTGTTTAGACCGCTGTGAAGCGGGAGCCGTAGCGATGGTGTTTCAGCCGAAGCGATATGAACCGTCGTGGTTGCCCAGCAAAATTCAGAAAAAGCTGACTGCGAACAAGGTTTGGTACGGACGCCTCAGCCCCGCCGATATTCCCAAATTGGTCGAAAGCCACCTTGTCAACGGAAAACCGTTGAAACAGCATCAAGTTTAGAAGTGAGGGGAGATGAAGGAACAATGAGACTTTTATTCCTCCGTCCTCCGTCCTCCGTCCTCCGTCCTCTGTTCTCCCTCCTACCCCTGACCACCAAGCGGAAGCGCATAAATATCTTTGCCACCTCCAAGCGCGAATTTGAGGGAGTGGGTAAGGTTCTTACTCGATAAGGTGATGAAGATAACTAATGCCAATATGACTAAACTTGCAGCCGCTCCGAAAAGTCCCCGGTAGCCGATGGAGGCAGTCAGATAACCCATGACGGGACCCGCGATCGCGATTCCCAGATCGAATCCTGCCAGGGTCCAGCCAAACACGCGACCGCGTTCGTGGGGTGAGAGCGGTCTGCGGTAAGCGCAATGATCATGGGCAGCAGAATTCCAGCCCCCGCCCCTTCCAGAAACCCTGCCAGCAGGAAGACTGAGGCATCGTGAGCCGTCGATATCATGAACATGGAAAATGCGTAGAGCAGCAGACTCAGGGTGATGAATCGTCCTCGCCCAAGCCGGTCTGAAGCGGGACCCACAATCAGACGGGCACTGAAGCTGGCGATCGCGGCAGCGGTGTAAAACAAGCCTGGATTCAGGTTAATCTTCGTCTCCTGAATCAGCAGCGGCACAAAAATCGCTAAGGTGCCAAACGCCAGTCCAACTAGAAACAACACCAATGCTGGAGTGCGCAGACGAGGACTCAACAGCAATTGCCAGAATGCATCATTAGACCCCTGCTGTCTGGGTGATGATTGGGCAGGCGGCACTTTCAACCCCAGCATACAAACGATACCGACTAGTCCCAATCCAGCCGCCATCAAAAACAAGGGAGTGTAGCCGGCCCATTCCTGGAGGTATCCGCCCAGAGCGGGGCCAAGGGCAACCCCAATTGGGTTTACCAATGTCATGTAGCCGATGATTTCGCCTCGATGTTGTGGTGGCGATAGGTCAGTGACCAGCGCACTGAAGCCCGTTGTGAATGCAGCAATGCTAAGTCCATGAAAAGTCCGGATGGCAATCAGCAGGGGAATAGACTGAGTGAGTGAGTATCCCAGGGGCGCGATCGCCGCCGCGGCTAACCCAATCAGTAATACGAGTTTGCGATCGCGCTGGTCTGCCAAACGCCCTAGCCAGGGACGAAAGAGCAGCAACCCAATGGCAAATGCCCCAATCACAATCCCAATCTGCTGATCCGTTCCACCCGCATGTTTGATGTAGAGGGGCAGCGTTGGTAACATCGACGCCAGGCTAGACCAAAACAGTAACCCAGCGACGAACAAAATTGATAAACTACGCTGTTGCTCTGGCTCTAAAGTACGAAAAACCCTCAAAAATCGACCCCTCAGTAAGTTACCCTTACCATCATGAAGATTTTTTAAAGATTTTGCCATC
Organism: Leptolyngbyaceae cyanobacterium RU_5_1; assembly: GCA_012034055.1. Lineage (GTDB taxonomy): Bacteria > Cyanobacteriota > Cyanobacteriia > Leptolyngbyales > Leptolyngbyaceae > JAAUSG01. The sequence continues at coordinate 9,888 of JAAUSG010000062.1, forward strand.
CTCTAATTGGGGGACGGGGGAGGGACGGAGGCAGGGGGACGGAGGAGGAAGTGGAGAATAGAAGATAGGGAGAAAGTTTAGGATGCATCGATTGGCGGCGGTAGCGGGGGGGTGGAATCCTGATGATGAAGGGGTTGTGTTTATTGAGCAAACACCGGCTCCAATTGTGGTTTTGACAGCGGCGGATACGGATATTCAAACGCTGGCAATGGCGGTGTCTCAACTTCCTAAAGGGTTTCCAGGAATCCGAGTTACCAATCTCCTCAATTTGCAGCAGAATTTAACGATCGATACCTATGCAGAAGAGGTATTGGCTCATGCTCAAGTGATGATTGTGAGATTGCTGGGCGGACGGTCTTACTGGTCTTATGGGCTGGAAGTTGTGCAGGAGCTGAGTCAGCGGACAGGAGCGGCCCTGTTTGTGCTTCCGGGGGACGATCGCCCCGATCTCAACCTGTTTAGCCACTCAACGGTTGCTCTGTCTTCAGTTAATCAACTCTGGCGCTACTTGACTGAAGGTGGGGTGGGCAATGTTGCGAATGCTCTCAGGTTTGTTGCGGATACCTGTTTGGGGACGAACTATGGGGCGCTGTTGCCTCAAGTGATTCCAGATGTTGGGCGGTATGACTGGCAGGAAACCACCAAGACACGAAGACACCAAGACTTTTCATACCCCAAGATTGGATTGCTTTTCTATCGAGCACATTATTTAGCAGGCAATGTGGCTGCGATCGATGCGTTGTGTCAGGCATTAGCAGTGCGCGGTTTAGAGCCGGTTCCCGTTTTTGTTTCCTCTCTGCGTGACCCGGATGTGCAGGCAGAGGTACTGGAGTATTTTCAGCCTAAAGACCAGCCAGCCGTTGAGGTGGTGTTGAATACGACCAGCTTTGCGATCTCCCAATTGGCAGATCGGAGACACGGAGACACGGGGACACGGGGACACGGAGACACGGAGACTGTACAACTCACCGAATCACCGCGTCTCCCACTCACCGCGTCTCCCTCCTCCCTCCTCCCTCCTCCCTCCTCCCTCCTTACCCCGCCCTCCCTCTGGCACACCCTCAATGTTCCCGTCCTACAAGTCATTTTCAGCGGTGGCACAGTTGAGCAGTGGCGATCGCAGTTTCGCGGGTTGTCACCCAGAGATATGGCGATGAATGTGGCGTTGCCTGAAGTGGATGGGCGGATCATCACTCGTGCCGTGTCGTTTAAGGCCGTGCAAACTCGAAATGCTGCACTGGAAACGGATGTGGTCAGTTATCAGCCGGTGGGCGATCGCATCCAGTTTGTTGCTGACCTTGCCGCCAATTGGGTTCGTCTGCGCCAAACGCCCGTTGAAGAGCGCAAAATCGCCCTGATTCTGGCCAACTACCCTACTCGCGACGGCCGCCTGGCCAACGGCGTTGGACTGGACACCCCTACCAGTTGCATTGAAATTCTCAAAGCTCTCCAACCGGCAGGCTACCGTGTCGAGAACCCACCCGAAACAGGCGATGAACTGATGCAGCGTTTAATAAAGGGTGTCACCAATGACCCGGAAGGACGAGAACTGCGCTCAGTTCACCAGAGTGTGTCCGGAGAGGAATACCAGCAATACTTTGCCACTTTGCCAGATGCTGTACAGCAAGGAGTGTGTCAGCGATGGGGAAGCATGGCAGCGGATTTTGGAACGGATGAAGCGGATAATCCTGTTGACTCTCGGCATCGTTCATCTGTTTCATCTGTTGACCAATCCGTTGCCATTTCTGGTATTCAACTCGGCAATATTTTCGTCGGCATCCAACCGGCTCGTGGATATGACAGAGACCCGACGCTCAATTACCACGCCCCCGATTTAGAGCCGACGCACGAGTATCTGGCGTTTTACTACTGGGTACGGCAGCATTTTCAGGCGCAGGCGATCGCCCACATCGGCAAGCATGGCAATCTGGAATGGCTACCGGGTAAGGGCATTGCACTCTCAGAATCCTGCTATCCTGAAGTCGCTCTCGGTGCGCTGCCCCACTTGTATCCCTTCATTGTCAATGACCCCGGTGAAGGGGCCCAGGCAAAGCGGCGATCGCACGCCGTCATTCTGGATCACCTCACCCCGCCCATGACCCGCGCCGAACTCTATGGCCCACTGCAGCAGCTTGAAGCACTGATTGACGAGTATTACGAAGCCCAAAATCTCGATCCGTCACGGTTAGCAACGATTCGCGATCGCATCATTAACTTGATTCAGCAAGAGAACCTGCATCAAGATTTGGGAATGACGAATGACGAATGGCGAATGACGAATGAGGAGAACCTCGCAATTCTCAATTCTCAATTCTCAATTCTCAATTCCATCGACGGTTACCTATGCGAGTTAAAAGAAGCCCAAATCCGCGATGGACTGCATATTTTCGGACAATGCCCCCAGGGACGACAACTGCGAGATTTGATTGTCGCGATCGCCCGTCAACCCGGTTCCGGACGCCTTGGCATCACCCGCGCGATCGCCCAAGACCTCAAACTTGACTTCGACCCCCTCACCGCTGATTTTGGATTGCAGATTGCAGATTGCAGATTGCAAACCGTTGAAACGCTTCAATCTAAAATCTCCAATCTAAACTCTTCAACTCCCCTCCACACCATCGGTGATGTCGTTCAACGATTGGAAGAGCACGCCGCCGAACTCGTCGAACAGTTCCTCCAAAATCCAAACTCTCCAATCCAAACTCTCCAATCTAAAATCCCCAATCTAAAATCCCCAATCCCACACACCCACACCGAACTCACCTGGATCACCACCCACCTCCTCCCCGCCCTGCAGCAAACCTCCCAGGAACTCACTAACCTACTGCGCGGTTTCGATGGCCAATACATTCCCAGTGGGCCCGCTGGCGCACCGACGCGAGGACGGCCGGAAGTGCTGCCCACCGGCCGCAATTTCTACTCAGTGGACATTCGCGCCATTCCCACTGAGACGGCCTGGGATGTGGGACGTAAAGCGGCAGAGGCAATGATTGAGCGCTACACCCAGGAAAACGGTGAGTATCCGAAAACGCTGGGGCTGTCGGTCTGGGGTACGTCCACCATGCGAACGGGGGGCGACGACATTGCTGAAGCGCTGGCGTTACTGGGAGTGCAGCCCGTTTGGGAAGGTACCGCACGGCGGGTGATTGATTTTGAAATTCTGCCCCTCTCGATTCTGGGTCGTCCCAGAGTGGATGTCACGCTACGGATTTCAGGATTTTTTCGTGACGCGTTTGCCAACCTGATTGAGTTGTGCGATCGCGCCATTACGGCCGTCGCCGCCTTAGATGAACCCCCCAACCAAAATCCCCTTGCAGCACAGGTTCGCCAGGAAACTCAGTATTGGCAAGCGCAGGGGTTGACGAGAGAGCAGGCGGAAGGGCGATCGCGCTACCGCATCTTTGGCTCTAAACCGGGTGCCTATGGTGCTGGGCTGCAGGGGCTAATCGAGTCCCAAAACTGGACAGACGACGCTGACCTTGCCCGTGCCTATATCAACTGGAGCAGCTACGCCTACACTGCCTCCCCCTTTTCTCAAGGGGGGTTGGGGGGGATCTCTCAACGGGGAGTTGGGGGGATCTCCGCCCCCGAGGCGTTTGAACAGCGCCTGCAGCAAATGCAGGTTGTCCTGCACAACCAGGACAACCGCGAACACGACCTGCTCGACTCGGACGATTACTACCAGTTTCAGGGCGGACTCACGGCAGCGGTGCGCGTGATTCGCGGAGAAAATCCACAAACTTACTTCGGGGATCACTCCCGGCCAGAGAATCCCAGAGTCCGTCGCTTGCAGGAGGAAATCGCCCGCGTTTACCGCTCCCGCGTCGTCAACCCCAAATGGATTGCGGGTGTAATGCGCCACGGCTACAAAGGAGCCTTCGAGATGGCAGCAACCGTGGATTATCTGTTTGCCTACGACGCCACAGCCCACTGCGTTGAAGATTTCATGTACCAGGGTGTTGCCGAAGCCTACCTATTTAACCCATCTGTACAGGAATTTGTCCAGCAGAAAAACCCGTGGGCCTTACGCGACATGGCAGAGCGACTGTTGGAAGCTCATCAGCGAGGGTTGTGGCAGGACGTGCAGGCGGAGACCCTGGAGAAACTAAGGGCGATCGCGCTGCAAGCCGAGGGGAGCATTGAAAGCCTGTAGCTAAACCTTGTCCAAGTCCAGACCTGGAGTTTTTCTGAAGGGAAAGCTACAGATTTCGAGCTGAATGTGGTTTAACAGCCCAATGACTACTGAGAAGGCATGTAGCAATCAGCAGATTAGATTTGGGACATCTTTTCCGCGCCCAGCTCAATTCCATCGTCGTGTCCATTCCCGTCCGCGATCGGATTTTCCTCTAAATATCGGGGATTGGCAATGAGGGCATTGAACAGATCCTCTGAAGTCATCCCTCTGAGCTTTGCAGAATGCTCCAAAAGCTCCTGAATGGTAGCCTTGTGCTGCTTCACCCGCACTCCTACCACTGCTGTAGCCAAAGACGCTTTGCTCTTGCCTGTGAGTGCTGCCCACAGAGTCAGCCAATGATCGTCATGTTCTCCTAGTGGCCCAATCGTTAATCGCTTAGGCATAGTGTTTCTATCCAGTGGATGAATTAAATTTTGTTTACTCAAGTGTGTTTGTTTTCCGTATGTCTGCAAAATCACGATTGCGTGTCAACGGTCACACGTTAAAAAAGTACAAAAACTTGCAAATGCACCCGTATAGTTACAGAGATTTAGACTTACAACGTGAGTGTGATCGAAATATATTTCGAGTGTATCTCAATCAAAACGCACTAGAGAAATCGTAAAAAATTGTGTATCTACACTCCAATCACACCACTAGAGGAGTAAAAAGTGAATGATGATCCTCTCTATATAGCGATGCGAAGGCAGAAGTAATGTAGAGGCTGCACCAAAGCTATAAGTCATGCATACGCCTACCTTGACCGTGAAGCGCTTTGCTAATGAAACGTTCAGGTGTTTGGAAGAGTAGGGAGTTGAAGGGGGCAAAATCGTGGCGAAGAAGCGGTTTCGGCGACTACAAATAGAAATATCTGCAGACCTGGAGCGAAAACTACTTCTGTGGGCAGCCACCAGAGATATGAAGCTGAATCCCTGGGTCAAACTCGTTTTGAGGATGAGGGTTGATGACCACTGGCATGAAATTCAGAGGGTGCTGCAAGAGAGAGCTGACCGGCTCAGAATGCCAGTAAAAGACCTGGAACAAAAGATCCTCGAACAGAATGGGTTTGATTTCGAGCGAGAACTGGAGGAGTTGGAAACCGGACCTCCTGATGACGACTAAACCTTGTCCACGTCCAGACCGATTAAATCGGCAATAAAAACCCTGACATCAACCTGTAGGGTGTGTTAGCGGCAGCGTAACGCACCAAATCTAGCGCTAGCGGTGCGTTACAACTGGCAGAATTCGCGAATGGCTTGCCAGATTTCGTCGCTTTTATCGATTAAGGCGTGGTCGCTCTCCAGTTCGATCAGGGTCACCCAGGAGCGGCTTTTAGCAAAATCGATACTGGATTGGATGGGAATTACTTGATCGTGTTTGCCGTGCAGGATGAGGGTGGGGACTGGACGCTGAATCTCGGTTTCCCGATACTGGGCCGCATCTTCGGCAAATTGATAGCTGATCGGCAGCATCTTCTCTTCACCGTAGTGATAAAGCGGCAAGAAACCTGCACTTTTCCACTGCTGAACTTGTTCATAGCCTAGACGAGGCAACCAGTGAGACAGGAAGCCGAAGGCGGGAGCAAGCAACACGAGGCGCTCTACCTGGGGCTGAGTGTGTCCTAACCAGGCGGCGGTTAGCCCACCAAAACTGGAGCCAATCAGCGTGATGGGGGTGGGAGCAGGCGGAAATTCTGCCTCGCCCTGCTGAATTTGGCGGGTCAGGGTGAGGTAGGTGAAGTCACCCTGGTTGAGATCAGGAACGGTGAGCGGGATGTTGAGCTGGGTGAAGCGATCGCGCAAGTCCCTCGCTTTTGCCGACTGGGGACTGGACGCAAATCCGTGCAGGTAAATGTAGTGGTGCATAATCCCACTACACTACTGCAATTTTTTGACCTGGAGTGTAGCCAGGGAACACCTGCGTCAACTTTGCGGCATCCAATTTCATCTGACGTTCTAGAACGCTAACGACCACGTCTCGGAAATCGGTTGTAACTGGGAGATCGCGGCCCTGGTAGAGCTGATCGGTTGCCAGCCCACGCCAATTGCCATATACTTTGCCGCCTTTGACGTTACCGCCTATCACCCAAAGCACATTCCCGTGGCCATGATCGGTGCCACCGTTGCCGTTCTCCCGCACCGTGCGTCCGAATTCGGACATCACCAGGATCGTGGTGTCGGCAAACGTGGATCCCAGTTCCTGCTGAAGCGCCGCCAATCCACGTCCCAACGCCTGCAACCGATTGGCGAGTGGCCCGCGACTGCCGCCTTGATTGACGTGCGTATCCCAACCGCCGACTGCCAGGAATCCCAATTCAACACGGCGATCGCGCACCATCACCCGTGCCAACCGACGAGCATCGTTGACAAAGACTGTGGGAAGCGCGGCCCCGTTATTGGCCATGTCCATTTCGGCGTTCAGGTCACCCATCAAGGCTTGGCGGGCTTCTCGTCCTTCACGATAGGCCTGACCAAGCTGATCCTGGCGGTTGTAAAGCTTGTCAAAGGCGGCAGCCACCGGGGGGCGATCGATGGGTAATTGCTTGGTCGCTCCTCGACCAGAGGCTAAAGTCGCCACGGGCATGCGACCAACGAGGATGCGGGGCGTGGTGGCTCCGATATTCACGGCTTGAATCGGGTTACGCCCGGATATCACTCCCAGCAGGCGATTCATCCAGCCATCCTGGGTGCTTTTTGTCCCTGGAGTGCCGCTCTCCATATAGTCCTGGGCATCAAAGTGCGATCGCGTCGCATCCGGTGAACCACAACTGTTCACAAACGCCAGCTTTCCCTGTTTCCATAAGGGCATCAGCGACTCCAGTGCCGGATGGAGTCCAAACTGGCCATCCAAATCCAGCGCCCCTCTCGCCTGACCGGGTTGAGGAATGGCAATCCGAGGACGGTCCTCGTAGTAAGCCGTCTCGCGATAGGGAACCACCACATTCAGTCCATCAACCGCTCCGCGCAGAAAAACCACAATCAAGCGTTTAGGGTTAGCCATTTGAGCGACACCCGATTTGGCAACCCAACCATGTGGTGCGATCGCGGCGATCGACGAGGCAGTGAAGAGTCCGGTTTGTTGGAGGAATCGACGACGGTGCATGGGAGTAAGGACGGAGGACGGAGGACGGAGGACGGAGGAGTGAAAAGTCGAGGGTGAGATTGGGAGTTGGGAATTGAGAATTAAGAATCAGGAATTAATTCAAAATTCTCAATTCCTCTTACCTGCGCATAAATTCAGGACTACCAAGGATGAGGGCGGTGCGGAGTTGGGGTGGGCTGGTGCGATCGCCTGCTTCGTCTGATTAGAAAACTGAATACCCAGAGTGGTTGTCAGTTGAGTATCAGTCATTGGGGAGGGGGTGAGGATTGGAAGATTGAAGATTGAAGATTGAAGATTGAGGTTTCTCCGCGTCTCCATGTCTCCGCGTCTCCGTGTCCCCCATTCTCCATTCCCCATTCCCCATTCCCCATTTCCTTAGCCAGCGCAGTGGCAAAACTCAACCGACGAGTCATGCCATCCGGGTTTAACCAGGCGTCCTGGGTGTTCTTATAGCCATTCGGAGGTTGGCAACCGTAAAGTGGCATTCCCAACTGTTGCAGGGTGGTTTGAATCGTTCTGGGGTTGTTGACTTCCATGCCCGTTGCTCGAATCGCGGAAACCACATACTGGTAAGGCGTTTTGAATTTGGCGTTGTAGGATTTGCTGTCCCAAAACTCAGGGCTACGAAACAATGTATCCAGCACCATGCGGATGTTGCCATCGGTGGCAAGAAAGCGTTGTGTGAGCCGGTCTACTAGTGATTTGGGGGGTTGGTCGGCAACGAAATATTGAGCCAACTTGTAGCTGACGTGGTGAGCAGTGGAGGGATGCTTGGACAGAATATCAAGTGCCTGCTCTACTTCTTCAATCCCACGTCCTTTAATCGTGCGACCCAGGAAAACTTTGTCGCTGAAGTCATGGCGCTTGACATCAAAATAGAAGCCGTTGGTGGTTTCTGCCTGTTGACCAACCCGCCGAAAGCCCCATCCTGTGAGGATTTTTGCTAGCGCTATTACATCTTGTTGCGTATAGCCGCCATCCACGCCCAGCGTGTGCAGTTCCATTAGCTCACGGGCATAGTTCTCGTTTAAGCCCTGAAACCGGCCACGAGCACCGGGGCTATTGGGAGCCGTGTTCTGCCAGTTGTCCAAATAGAACAGCATGGCAGGATGACGGGCCGTGGCTTCCAGCAAATCCCGAAAGCGTCCCATTGCATGCGGGCGAATCGCGGCTTGCTCATAAGACCCCACCCAAACCCGCGATCAGCCCTTTGCCAGAAAACACATTTGAAGTGGTTGAACCAGAAGTCAGTCATGACTTCCTGTAACTGACGCGGGCTGGTGGTGGCTCGTAACAGTCGCGCTTCAACTGCTTGCTGCAAGGTATTTCGAGCATTCTGACGCCCCATCTGTTTGGCGTCCTGGCTGGGTTTCCCCTGCATCGCTAAACGCGGTCTGAATTGTTGAGCCAATTCGACCGGAGTCATAGTCAAGGTTTCGAGTTGAGCTAGTTTTTGGGTCAGGGATTGTGATTCTGGAATAGATTCCGGTGCAAGCTGCTGTTGGACGTAGCGATCGACCCCGATCGCCTGAACATTTTGAATATCGCCCGGCCGAGGACCAAAACTCAAACGATTCAGAACATGCAAGACCTGGGGATTCGTAGGAGTTGCCGCCGTTGCAGGCGTTAGAACTCCAACCCAAACAAACAGAGACAGAACCCAAATGCGCGATCGCGTGTTCATATAGCTAAAACTCCTCCATCCGCTCCGTCAGCCGTCCTCTAGACTTTCCAGCATACTGGCGCATATATTCCGCCAGTTTCTGCCGCTGCTCTGGATTCAATAGGTTGCGAATAGCTAACATGCTTTCCAACCGCGTATCCGCAAGCTGTTGTCTGAGGGCTTTAACCTGGTTAAACTTCTGCCGAATTTGATCCGCTGATGCATTGCCTGCCATCAACGTGTGCAATTCCTGTTTAGCCTGCCGAATCGCCTGTTGCTGTTGAGCCAGCTTATCTTTATACTGCTGGCGAATCTCCCGGATTTTTTGGAGCTGATCTCGCGACAGATTCAGGTTTTTCAACCAGCCAGACTTGACTGAAGACCCTGGACGTCCTTGAGATTGAGCAATCCGTTGTTTTATCACAGGTTGAGCCAGCGCCTGAGCCAGCGGAAACCCTGGAACCGCGATCGCGCTGGAATGGGTAAAGACCGTTGCGCTGCCCAGCATCAAAACTAAAACACTAATAATCGAAACAGGACGGCGAGACATTGTTCATCATTATCCTTTTGGTTTGAAAATAGGTTAGCCCTCATCCTCAGCGCGTTAATAGGTTAGGAGGTTTCTGAGAAAAAAGATTCCCTGTGTAGGGGCAGGTTTAGCCGAGGTTAGACTGTTTCACCAGTAGATTAACTGCAAAACCTGCCCCTACAGGTATTTTGTTTGCTGGAATCACCTCAATTGACTGCAGAATCGGGTGGAGGAAGGATCTGCTCATCCGTTGGCGAATCTGCAACCGTACCATCCCACGTACTTTGAATAAACGCTTCCAGCTCTGCAACTTCAGCTTCATTGGGCTGTGAGGGGAGCAGCATTCGATACCCAACTACCGTTGCCACAACACCCGCCGCAATTCCGACCGAAACCTTTGCCAACCGCGATCGCGTCAGCCAAACGACTTGGGAGCGCGGCGGCAGAGCGCGGGGAGAGTTTGTCAACTCCTGTGGAGTCGCTTCAATAACCGCCACAATTTGGTCTTCCAAACTGGGTGCAGCAGCAGGAACAGTCGGTTTATGCTGCTGCAAAAACTCGGTTAGGGGTTGATCATCAGGAAACAAACTCACAGCTGCACTCCTTCTTGAGTGAGAAACTTGCGCATCGCAGTACGGGCATGAAATAGGCGAGATTTGACGGTTCCAAGCGGAATCTCCAAAATGTCGGCAATTTCTTTTTGGGGGACTTCTTCCAAATCATGCAGAACCAGAACCGTGCGATGGTCGAAACTAAGCTTTGCCAGTCCCCGCTGCACGAGGTCTTGATAATGCAGATGCATGACATTAGGGGCTTCCTGTTGAACTGGAGCATGGGTTGTTAGCACCTGAAGCTGCGATCGACCTTTTGCGGCTGCCTGCCGTTGATCTGAAGCAAGCATTCCAGGCAATTCGGTAAAAGCCAGGTTGAAAACTGAGCCGTTTGCCGAAACCTGGGTAGCCCCTTCCAGCCCGCAGGAAGACTTCTTGCACCAGGTCATCGATCGCCGCTGGATCACAGAGTGGGTAGAGAATTGCCCTCACCCGTTGCTGGTGACGGCGATACAGAAACCGGAAGCTTTGAGCATCACCCTGGAGACAAAAACGTACCAGGGTGCTGTCATCGTTTTCGGCTTGGCTCTCGTTACTTGCAGTTGGCACAACGAACACCCAGGGAACGATACCTCCATCCGGCTATTTTTAATTCCGTATATACGACCGGAAGTAGATAGAAAAGGTTCAATAGATAGAGTAACAATAACGTTCTACCCAGTCTCTAGGATCCCTGCTATGCCTCAACTGAATCTTGCTGAACACGTTGTCCTGATCACCGGTGCTTCTACTGGAATTGGGGCGGCCCTGGCACAAACCCTGGCAGATCGCTACCTGGGAATTCGGCTGGTGCTGGCGGCCCGCAGTGTCGAGAAACTGGAGGCGATCGCAACGCACTGTCAGAAAGCCGGTGCAGAGGTGCTTGCGGTTCCAACCAACATTGCCCAGATCGAGCAGGCGCAGGCATTGGCGCGGGCAGCCCTGGAGCGTTTTGGCTGGGTGGATGATCTGGTCAATAATGCGGGCTATGGGCAAATGGGACCGTTGGAGCTGATCCCACCCTTAGAGTGTCGGCGGCAGTTTGAAGTCAATGTATTGGGACCGCTGGCGCTAACGCAGGCGTTGATCCCATCAATGCGCGATCGCGGCAGCGGCAAGATTATCAACATCAGCTCGATCGGGGGCAAAACGGCGTTTCCCTTTGGCGGTCTCTACAGCGGCTCTAAGTTTGCGCTAGAAGCGTTGAGCGACGTTCTGCGGATGGAACTGGAACCGTTCAATATTCAGGTCAGTGTGATTGAGCCGGGCGCAGTCAGCACCGATTTCTTCGGTGTGATTAAACGGGAAGTGGAAAAAGTGGTTCCCGATCCCGAAGTAACTCCGTATCGAGCTGCGTTTCGGAAATTTGAAGATTTGGAGAAGCAAACGAATGCGACGGCTTGGACCTCTGAACACGTTGCCGAGGTGATCATCAAAGCGCTGCGGGCAGAGCGTTCCCGTCCTCGCTACGTGGCAGCAACGGGTGGGCATTTCCTATTGTTTTTGCTTACAAAGTTGCTGCCAACCAAAGCAGTAGACCGATTTTGGCAGCGCTTCTATGGCATTCATTTGATTACTGAAGACTGGAAGCATCACAGGGGAAGGTCGGCAACCCGTGATTGATCCTAAAATTTTCTAATCCTACAAGACTTTTCGGGCTTGTGCAAAAGGCACTTGAGAGAGTCTCAAGAGATGTATGAAGCCAGTTCAAGAGTTTGTTAGGACTCGTGACATTTTCGGGACAATCTGAGTAACATCATGGCTAGGATACTCGGTGCACAACACAAAACTTTAACAGTCTTCAACTTCATTAAACTTTTGCACAAGTCGGTTCTTGCTACGTAAAAATGAACGTTCCAAGCTTTTATTGAGCATTCACGCAATGCATCCAGGACTTCCATTCAGCCCGTTTGTATCTACTGGTATCTGTCCACCTAATACGTAAGTTGAGCTTAATGCTGTGGTTGAGTCTAACGGAAATTCTTGTCAAGTAATGATTTTGGATGACATCTGTTGGATTAGCATCCCGCCGACGTTCACTGTGAAAAAGGCGGTGGAATTTAAGCAGAGTTTTCAAGAGGCCTGCCAAAATAACCCAGATTTAACCCGTGTTGCCCTCGATTTCAGTCAAACCAAGTTTATGGACAGTAGCGGGGTTGGTGCGTTGGTGGCAAGTCGGAAGCTGGCCCAAAAACAGGGACTTGAACTGGTTCTACACAACGTTCCTCGGCAAGTCATGACCGTTTTGACTCTGGCTGATCTGGATAAGTTTTTTGTGATTGAACACGGGGCAGTACCCCCGTTTGGTTCAGAGACTGACCCAACTCCCCAATCCCTCACTCAATCTTCCACAACGCCGCCTCTACCCCTCGTTGTCGGTCAATCTCACGCAAAATCTGTTCCCCAGCGGTTGATGAACATGGTCATAGCAGATGACCAGCCGTTTATTACCCACCCATCCGTGAAGTCGGTTCCCAAGCGAATCATTGACATTGTGGGAGCCTTGGTGGGATTGGGAATTACAAGTGTGTTGATTGTGCCGATCGCGATCGCCATCAAACTGGACAATCCCGGCCCCATCTTCTTCGGGCAAGTCCGCTGCTCCTGGATGGGTAAGCGCTTCAAAATGTGGAAATTCCGCTCAATGGTTGCGGATGCTGAAGCAAAGAAACACCTGGTTAAAAACGAAGCGGCAGGCGCGATCTTTAAGAATAAGAATGATCCCCGAATTACCCGAGTTGGACGCTTTCTCCGGAAAACCAGCCTGGATGAGCTGCCCCAGTTCTGGAATGTGCTCAAGGGTGAGATGAGCCTGGTCGGCACCCGTCCACCGACACCGGATGAGGTCGAGAAGTACGAGATTCCCCAATGGCAACGTCTGGACATTAAACCGGGAATGACTGGGGAATGGCAGGTAAGTGGGCGATCGACCGTCCAAAATTTTGAAGATATTGTGAAGCTAGATCTGAGATATCAGGAAAACTGGAGCTTGATGTACGACCTGCAGCTGATTCTGAAGACCATTGTCGTCATCTTTAACAAAAAAGCCGGTGCCATGTAGCGCTGCGCTCTAATATTTCAGATTGTTGCAACCACACGCTGATTGGCTTTTCCTGTAGACACTCCGTAGTAAAGTGATCAGCATTAGCTGTGTGAGTTAAAGATAAATAAGGAAAGATACTCATGGCTCAGCGTGGTTCTAAAGTCCGTATTACTCGCAAAGAGTCCTACTGGTTTAACGATGTAGGCACTGTTGCGTCCATAGAAAAGGGTGGCGGCAAATATCCCGTGATTGTCCGCTTTGACAAAGTGAATTATGCCGGTGTGAACACCAACAACTTTGCCGAAAGTGAAGTTGTTGAAATCTCAGCACCCAAAGCAAAAGCCTAGTGGCTCGGGTAGGGGAGGCTAGTTTAGGCTTGCCTTCCACTTGTAGCTTATCGTTGGCGCTTAGACCCATTCCGATGAACGTTAAACTGATGTGAGACGTTCTTTTATCCGAGTTTGAGGTGCCTGAGCTACCTGAAGTTGAGACGGTTCGACGAGGACTGAATCAAATCACCCGATACCAAACAATTCAGGGTGGGGATGTGTTGCTGGAACGCACCATTGCCCACCCTTCTTCTATGCAAGAATTTTTGGCAGGACTGAAAGGAGCCGCGATCGCCCAGTGGTGCCGTCGTGGCAAGTATTTATTGGCGGAGCTGGTGCGGGGGAATGGGGAATGGGGAATGGGGAATGGGGAATGGGAAGACGCGGAGACGCGGAG
>JAAUSG010000063.1 GCA_012034055.1 Leptolyngbyaceae cyanobacterium RU_5_1
GGACGGAGGAGGGAGGACGGAGGAGGGAGGAGGGAGGACGGAGGACGGAGGAGGGAGGACGGAGGAGTGTCCCTTGTCCTACTACTGCTTGAGCTAACAGTCCGCCGATTAAGCCGGTCAGGACATCGCCACTGCCACCACGTGCAAGGGCGGGTGTGCTTTCGGGGTTAATCCAAACGGTGTGAGAGTCGGCGATCGCTGTCCTGGCTCCCTTCAGCAAAACGATCGCCCCCGTCTGCTGGGCAGCGGTGCGAACGGCAGTCACCCGACAGTCCATTTGCTCTTCCAGGTCAGGAAACAGGCGCTTGAATTCACCTAAATGGGGTGTCAGGACTGTTGTGGCCATTCGCTCCTGTAGTGTGGGTGCGGCTCTCAATTGTGCCAAGATGTTCAATCCATCGGCGTCTAGCACGAGCAGGCGATCGCTTTCTATGGCTGCCTGCACAACTGGACTGGCATCCAGGGTGAGTCCGGGACCGCAGCGATCGCGGCATAATTCTCCAGCTCAATCCCTTCTGACAGGTGAAGAATGGCTCCCGACTGGGTTTCTGGACAGTCCAGAATCAATGCTTCGGGAAGCACAGCCGTGAGAACCGGCTTCAGAGATTGGGGAACGGCTATGGAGAGCATCCCAACCCCACTGGCCCGCGCTCCCAGTCCGGTCAGAATCGCACCTCCGGCATAGCGACGCGAGCCGCAGATGAGCAGCAGATGCCCCATTTTGTACTTGTGAGTCGTGGTGGGACGGCTGAGGGGTAGGTGGGCGATCGCGCTTTCCGACGTAATCCGCTGCACACTGGGCACCTCTCCAACAACTGCCAGCACATCTGCTAAGGGCAAATCAAAATCTACCAACTCTGCTTTGCCAACATAGTCCAGCGCATGGTTCTGGAGTAACCCCAACTTCCACAAGCCCAGGCAGAGCGTATGAGTGGCTCGCACCGCCATTCCCAACACTTGCCCCGTGTCTGTATGCAATCCGGATGGCAAATCGATGCTGACAACAGGCTGAGACCACTGGTTAATCTGATCCACAACCGTCGCCACCTCTTCCGACAAGTTGCGTTCTAGTCCAAACCCAAGCAAGCCGTCGATCAGAACATCGCAATCCTTGAGCGCTTCAACGCTTTCCGCAAACGGAATTCCCAGGCTACGGCAGTATTGAGCATGAAAACCGGTTAATTCTTTGAGTTGGGCGATCGCTTGATAAACCGTGACCGAATATCCCCGGAAGTGCAGCTCTCGCGCCACTACCAGCCCATCGCCGCCATTGTGTCCTGGACCAACCAGCACCCCAACCCGCAGTCCCGGACGATAGGGATACAGCCCCTCAAGCCGCCGCACAATCAACCCTGCCACCTTCTCCATCAGAGCTGCCACTGGCATCCCCGCCGTAAACACCCGCGCCTCAATCCGCCGCATCTGGTCGGCAGTGACGACAATGCGCTGGATGCAACGCTGTCTAGAGACAACGTCATTCGTCATTCGTCATTCCTTTCACTTCGCATAATACACCCTCGCATCCATCCCCCCGGTCCGCAGGTAACGACTGACGCTCTCAGCTTCATCTTCCTTGGCAAACGGGCCTACGGAAAGATGCGGACCGAGCGGCGCACGTTTGGCTTTGATTGCCTCCGGTTTCACTCCCATGCTCATCATCTTGCCTGTGATCATGCCAAATTCTTCGGGGCGGGTTGGGACAACCACTTGAAAATGAGGGCCGTTCGCCAGATTAGGAATTGCAGTGGGTGTAGCCATGCCAATAGTGCTCTGACCGGCGTAACCCAGATTGTTTACAGGTCCTGCACTAACCGCGATCGCTTGCGCTCCAATACCGAGTTGAGCCAGGGCGGCGACTCGCTGTTGCGCATCCAGCTCACTCATGAACGTGCCGACTTGAATCATGCGGCGCCCTTGATAATCCTGAATCGAGGCGCTGGGGTCAATTTGTTGGATGCGCTGCAGGAGATACGGGCTATCCCCATTCACCACCACCTGATACGCCGTTGGATAGCTAGCTGGAGCCTGGATGGGTGCTCGATAAACGGACTCTTGAGGATAGGTCGCAGCTGGTAAGGTTGATGGCAATTGAGAGTCGGGCAGCGCAGGCACACTCAAGTTAGGCAGGGTGTTGATGTCAGGGACGGACGGCGGTGGTGGCAGTGCTTGCATTTGCGATAGTCCAGGAGTCGCGGTAAGCGGAGTTGCGATCGCCACCCCCATTCCCAACCAAAACATTCCACTTCGCCAATCCACTGTCATAGCCCCAATCTCCCGCGCGATCGTGTTCCTTTGGCAGCCATGTTACACGCAGAATCAGAGGATGATGCAGTGAAGTTAGGTCAGGACTAGTGATGAAGGGATGAAGGGATGAAGGGATGAAGGGATGAAGCGTGTAGCGATGAAGCGGTGAAGCGATGAAGCGTGTAGCAAGGTGCTGCGTGTTTTGACCAAAACCTCGGAGTTTTAAGCAACGATGCGGGTCATGATAGTTGGTTCTTGGTTAAAAACTCCGAGGTTTGCGTAAATCCGTGCATAAAACTCCTCTGACTGCCTGAATTATTTCTATGGCAACGCTGGAGCGTAGAGTAGATTCACGACTGTTCATGTCCCAAAACGGATGAGGAATACTGTTATGAATGCCAGGGCATCGACCACAGGATGGCTAGCCACAATGCTGATGGGGGCAGCCGTGTTCATCCCGCCTGTCGTAGGACAACCCACTTTACCGCCAACGGCTGAACAGTCATCCGACCTAGCAGAAGCCCAACGGCTTGACCAACAGGCGGCGCAGCTTTACCAGCAAGGCAAGTACCAGGAAGCCATTCCGCTCGCACAACGAGTTTTGGCAATCCGTGAGAAAGCCCTCGGTGCCAACCATCGCGATGTGGCAGACAGCCTCAACAAGCTGGCAGACCTGTATCTGTATCAGGGCAACTACCGGGACGCGGAACCCCTCCTCAAACGAGCGCTGGCAATCGGTGAGCAGTCTCTCGGTGCCAATCATCCCAGTGTTGCCACCAGCCTCAACAATTTGGCAGAGCTGTATCAGTATCAAGGCAACTACCGGGACGCGGAACCTCTCCTGAAACGAGCACTGGCAATCAAAGAGAAAGCCCTCGGTGCTAATCATCCTGATGTTGCCCAAAGTCTCACCAATCTGGCAGTGCTGTATGAGGCGCAAGGGGAAACAATTCATGCGGTTGGCTTCCTAAATCGGGGTCTCACGGTGGAGGAACATAACCTGGGGCTGATCCTGGCAACGGGTTCTGAACAGCAAAAGCGGGACTACAGGGCAACCCTAAACGGCACAATCCACGCCGTGCTCTCCCTCCACCTCCAGTCTGCTGGCAAAGACCCAGAGGTAGCCCAACTTGCCCTAACGACAGTTCTGCGGCGCAAAGGACGGGTATTGGATGCCCTGTCCGACAGCTTGCAACGGCTGCGGCAGCAGCTTACCCCCGCCGATCAGCAGCGATTGGACTAACTGGCCACAACCCGCGCTCAACTGGCGGCTCTGGTCTACAAAGCACCCGGCAACACATCGGTAGAGCAATACCGCGCCCAAATTACTGCTCTGGAAACCCAGTCCAATCAACTGGAAGCGGAGCTGAATAACCGCAGCGCCGAGTTTCGCAGTGAGTCCCAGCCAGTCACGATCGCCGCCGTGCAACGCTTGATTCCCACCGATGCCGCCCTGGTGGAACTGGTGCTGTACTATCCCTTCAACCCGAAAGCCAAACCGA
This sequence comes from Leptolyngbyaceae cyanobacterium RU_5_1, assembly GCA_012034055.1. Taxonomy (GTDB): domain Bacteria; phylum Cyanobacteriota; class Cyanobacteriia; order Leptolyngbyales; family Leptolyngbyaceae; genus JAAUSG01. Next base: position 3,747 of record JAAUSG010000063.1, read on the forward strand.
CCAATCGATGGGGTCAGCCCCGCTATGCGTCCTATGTGCTGCACAGCCAGGGCGATCCGAAGTGGGTAGATCTGGGAGAGGCGGAACTGATCCATCAGGCAATCAGGGCGTTTCAAGCCGTGCTGCTCGATCCGACTCAAGGAGCCAGTCGAGTCAAGCCGGTTGCCCGTAAACTCGATGCCCTGCTGATGCAGCCGGTGCGCAAGCTGCTTGGCACCCGCACCAAACTGCTGCTCTCGCCCGATAGCCAGCTCAACCTGATTCCCTTCGCCGCCCTGGTGGATGAGCAAAACCGCTATCTGGTGGAAACCTATGAAATCACTTATCTCACCTCTGGGCGTGACCTATTACGCTTACAAACTTCACTGGCCAGTCGCCAACCCCCGGTGCTGATTGCCAATCCCGATTACGATCGCGCCACTCCTGCCCGATCATCTGTCTCTTCCGTCTCTCCCTCATCTTCCCGTTCGGCTGAGCGCTCCATCGACCTGTCCAAACTAAAATTTGGTTCCCTTCCTGGTACGGAACAAGAAGCCAGGGCGATCGCCCCTAAACTTCCCGGCGTCACTCTACTCACCGGCTCTCAAGCAACCGAGAACGCCCTCAAACAAGTTCAGGCACCCCGCATCCTGCACATCGCTACCCACGGTTTCTTTCTGGCAGATGCGCTGCCGTCCACAGATGTCAGTCGATCGCCCTCCCTTCGTCCTCGTCTGGAGAATGCCAATAGCTTGATCGCGCCGCCGATCAGCGGCAACACCGAAAATGCCCTGCTGCGTGCTGGGTTGGCATTAGCAGGTTTCAATCTTCGTCAGAGTGGCAACGAAGACGGCGTGTTGACCGCGCTGGAAGTAGCTGGACTGAATTTGCGCGGCACCCAACTGGTGGTGCTCTCTGCCTGCGACACCGGACTGGGAGATATTGCCAATGGCGAAGGCGTCTATGGACTGCGACGGGCGTTGGTGATGTCTGGGGCAGAGAGTCACCTGTTCACGCTCTGGAAAGTCAGTGATGAGGTGACAGCCTATGTGATCACAGCTTACTACGATCGCCTACTTGCCAATCAGGGCCGCAGTGCTGCCATCCGCCAAGCCCAACTGGACTACCTGCAGCACCTCAACTACCAGCATCCTTACTACTGGGCCGCCTTTATTCCGGCTGGCAATTGGCACCCGCTCAAAACGCCCTGAATGGCTGAGTCCTACCTACTTCCCCTCCGGCCACAGCCCCTTACCTGCTAACCACTCGCGATTGAACAGCTTGGACTGATACCGATTCCCGCCATCGCAGAGAATCGTCACAATTGTGTGTCCCGATCCCATCTGCTTGGCCAACGCCACGGCTGCTCCCACATTAATTCCGGTTGACCCCCCCAAAAACCATCCATCCTGTTCCAATAACTGATAAACCACTCGAACGGCTTCGCGATCGTCGATTTGAATGGCGTCATCGGCAGGAGCACCCTCCATATTGGCCGTGATCCGGCTATTGCCGATTCCCTCAGTGATGGAATTGCCCTCAATCTTGATTTCGCCCGTCTTGACATAGCTGTACAGCCCGCTTCCCATTGGGTCGGCAACAACACAGGTCACCTCTGGATTCTTTTCTTTCAAAAACATTGCAACTCCTGCATAGGTGCCTCCCGTTCCCGTCGAAGTCACCCAGGCATCAATCCTGCCGTCTGTCTGTTGCCAGATTTCTGCTCCAGTCGTTTCATAGTGGGCGCGTCGATTTGCCAGATTATCGAACTGGTTTGCCCAAATCGCATTCTCCAGTTCCGCTGCAATCCGACCGGAGAGCTTGACATAGTTATTCGGATCTCGATAGGGAACCGCTGGCACAGTACGCACCTCAGCCCCCAGTGTTCTCAACAGGTCAATCTTCTCCTGGGACTGAGTTTCGGGAATGATGATCAAGCATTTGTAGCCCTTGGCATTGCAAATGTGGGCTAACCCAATTCCTGTATTACCGGCGGTTCCTTCAACCACGGTTCCTCCCGGTTTGAGTAGTCCTTGTGCTTCTGCATCCTGGATGATGTAGAGGGCTGCCCGATCTTTGACAGAACCACCCGGATTCAAAAACTCCGCTTTACCGAGGATTTCACATCCAGTTTCATCACTGAAGCTGTTGAGCCGAATCAGGGGCGTGTTGCCAACGGTTCCGACAAATCCTTGTTTAATGTCCATGCTGAAACTACCTATTACAGTCCCTATGAAAATTGTGAATCATCATCGGCTATCACCCAAAAATTTACTGGTGGCAGTTTTTTGAACAGGATTAGCCTGCACTCCCCCATCCTCGCGTAGCAGGTGGGGGTTAAGGCGCAGCAATGGAGTGCAGCGGAGTTGGCAATAATCTATGAGGCTAATCATGGTATCCCTGGTTTTCAATGTACTTTCGCAACACATCCAGAGATGCCCCACCTGCCGACACTGCGCAGTAGCCGCGCTTCCAAAATCCCTTTTTCCAGTAGTAAGGCTTGAGAAACTCTCGAAACTCCTTGCGAATCTCGCGACTGGTGATAGTCTTAAGGGTTTCAGCTAATTCAGCCTCTGCAACTGTTGGATGACGCTCAATCAGTAAGTGGATATGATCTTGAGTTCCCAGGTCAGCTTTGCACTCCAACAGTTCACACCGCTTTGCCTTGCACAATTTATCCAGCATCGTTTTTAGCCTGGCTTGGACTTCTTCGGTAATCACCGGATGCCGATACTTTGTGACAAACACCATATGAGTTTGAAGGCTGCAAACGCAGTGAGCATAATGCTTTAACTCTATAGCCATTCACTACACTATGATAGTACAATAGGTCTATGATAAACCGAAAGCCGATCATTCGCACTGACAAATGGAGCCTGAATCCAACCGCAGAACAGCGTGTGCTGTTTGCTCAAACGGTACAGGTTTATCGTCGTTTGTGCAGGCATTTGGTGGGTGTCATTTTCATTCACTGGTCAGAACTAGGGAGCCTGGCTAACCAGGAAGTTATTCCTGCCCTAGAACGATTGGTGCATCAAACGACTCGAAACCCAGAGGTGAAATATCCTGGTATTGACCGGGTGTTTCACAAGTTCCCCAGCTATTACCGCAGGGCTGCAATTGCTTTTGCAGTAGGGCAAGTCAGCAGTTTTGTCACCCGATACCAGCAATGGCAGTCGGGTTCCCGTAGCAGGAGAGACGCAAAACCTCCTACCCTCAATGCCAATGCCGGATGCTACCCGGTACTGTACCGGGGGCAGTGCTACAAACTGCACGGGCATGAGCAGATCGAGATCAAGGTGTTCACGGGTAAAGATTGGGTATGGACAACCGTTCAAATTTCAGGATTGAGAGAGCGGCATACGGTTGATAGCAACAAGCAGTTATCTCCGTCATTGGTTTTCAATGACCAGGCGTGCCATCTTTCTGTGCCCTTTGAGTGCCATCCAGCCAAACGGCAACCTGATGATGTGGTGGTTGCTGTTGACCTGGGGATAAATACCACGGCGACGGTTTCAGTTGTGAGATTTGACGGTACTGTAATCCATCGGGAATTCATTCACCCTGGAAGAGACATAGACCGTCGAGATAAGCGACTGAAGTCGGTTTCTGTCAGAGCAAAGAAAACGATGGGCAGTGGCGGGAACCTGCACAAGGGATTCTGCTCTAACACCTATCGCAAGTGCCGGAATATCAACCAGCAGATCGCTCACATTACTGCCAAGCGAATCACGGTCATTGCCCAGCAGTTCAATGCTCATGCCATTGTGTTTGAGCATCTCAAGGGTTGGAAGGCAACAGGAGGGCGGAAAGGCTCTACATTGCGCCAACGGTTTCATGGTTGGTTAAAGGCGATGATTCGCACGTTTACCGAAATGAAATGGCAAGAGGTGGGAGGCAAGACGCTGGATGTGGTTGCCGCCTATACCTCAAAGCTAGCCTATGACGGCTCTGGGATTGTGCAACGTGATTCTGGAAACTATGCTCTAGCAAAATTCGCCTCTGGTAAGCGGTACAATGCAGACCTGAACGGGTCTGTGAATATCGCTGCCAGAGGGATTCTTAAACTCAGTTGCCGAAAGGACAGTGAGGAGTGTTTGGGCAGAAGTTCCCGACACTCGCCTAGAAGCTGGGCTTGTTTGTGTGACTTGTGGACGCAATCCTCAGGTTAGCATTGACACCACCACCTCGCGTCAGCAGGTGGTGTGAGCTTCATACTTTGATGAAACCTGTATCAACTGGCATTTCAAAACCTAAAGCCGCTACGATCGCCCTTTAGGATTGAGTAAGCAGAGAGCAACGGTTGGGGACTATCATGCTGAGAAAACGGTTGGGCGATCGCGGGATACTCATTTATTTGACGATTTTGATTAGTTTTGTGGTGGGGTCGTCGCTGTTTCAGAGCTGTACGTCCTCGCAGGCGGTGCATGATACCAGTCCCAAATCGGTGAGTGCAGCCACTCCAGTGAGCCGAGGGCAACGAACGTATCACATTGGCAATAGCCTGACGGATACGATCAATGATTTGCTAGGCGCGATCGCCCAGAGTGCTGGCTATAACCATGAGTACCTGAGATCCACAATCCCTGGTTCTCCCACGGATTGGAGTTGGGATCATCCTGGCACGGCCCAGGGAGAGAAAGATTACCGCGCTGTTTTCGAGACCAAAGCACCCCTTGATCACCTATTTACCCAACCATTTGCACCCCACGGACGCTCTGTTGACGAAGAGGTCGATTACAGTGGACGCTTTTACCGACTAGCGCTGCAAAAAAGCCCCAATGTTCAGCACTGGATCTATGCTCAGTGGCCCACCCAAACCTTTGAAGATAGTTGGGCTCAGGCAAAAGACAGGTTTGTTGAACTGGGACTGAAGCCAGCAAAAACCTGGGACGACGCTGTCCAAAATCATGTTGTCTACCACGAAGTGGTGCGGCAGCAGATGGATGACCAAAACGATGGCAAGCCAATCCTGATTGTTCCGGGCGGGTTAGCCATGCTTCGTCTAAAGCAGGAGATTGCGGCTGGACGGGTGCCGGGAATCAAAGATTTTTTCTCAACTCAGTTCGAGGATGACATCCATCTGACCAACAAAGGCGGATATTTGATTGCCCTGGTTCATTACGCCTGTATCTACAAGCGCAATCCTGCCGGAGTCACGTTTGCTAATACAGGGCTAACGGCCGAACAGGCAGCCATCTATCAACGCATCGCCTGGGACACCGTGCGCAGCTATCAATGGTCAGGAGTTGGGAACTAGGGGCTAGGGGCTAAGGGCTAGAACGCCGGTATAGCTGTAGGCTATGGGGATGGGCACGCAGACTTTGCCCATCCTACTTGGGTAATTTATTTCCCAGAAATCTCCTAGCTCCCAAAACTTAAACGGGCAAGCGCTCTACAGCTTTATTGGAACCCACGACGACCATGATCGAGCCTTTGTGCAAGCGTCGATTGGGGTCGGGGTTGATTTCAAATTTACCGTTATGGGTTACGGCTAACAGTGTGAGACCGTAGCGGCTGCGCAATTTGAGTTCTGAAATGGCTTTGCCGTCAAACTCTTCAGGAACAATCAGTTCCACAACACTGTGCTCCAGGTCAAGCTCCAGCAGTTCGACGATGCCGGGCCGGGTCAGCGATCGCGCCAGCGTACACCCCGCTTCATGTTCTGGATAGACCACATGATCGGCTCCCACCAGTCGCAGCAGCTTGCAGTGAACCTCAGAGGACGCCTTGGCAACGACATACTGAACCCCCCCCTTCCTTCAGGTTGAGGGTTGTAATCACGCTTTCCTCTAGAAAGTTGCCGATCGCCACAATCACCGTATGCAGCTCAAAAATCCCCGCTTCTTTGAGGGCAGTTGGATCCGTAGAATCCAGTTGCAGCGTATGGGTGGCTAAGTGCTCGTTAGCGACCTGACAGACGTTCTTCTTATTAACATCAACGCCCAAAACTTCATAGCCTAAACTATGGAGTGACGAACAGACTGCCCTGCCAAACCGACCCAACCCAATCACAGCAAACTGGCGGCTGTCTTCGCGACGCAGGCTACAAAAAGGATTTAAAGATGATAGATTCACAGACAATGACCTTTGGTGCCTACCCAACTAACAAGTTTTCATCGGCATAATTCACAGAACTGGGGCGGGGGTCTCCAAGAATCGCCGACATCAGGAGTAAAACACCAACCCGACCAACATACATCGTTACAACCAGAATCAGTTTAGCAGGTTCAGACAAAACCCCTGTAATACCCGTCGAAAGACCAACGGTCGCGAAGGCAGACGCCGCTTCAAACAAGATCTGCAAGGCATCTAGCGCTGGATCGCTCAAGGCAATCAGTGTGGTTGTAGTCATGATCACGGCAATCGAACCCACCGCGACCCCAACGGCTTTCAAGACTAGCGCCATTGGGATTTGACGTTGATACATGACAACTTGCTCCTTGCCCTGCAGGATGGTCTTGGTGCAACTGGTCAGCACTCTCAAGGTGGTTGTCTTCATGCCACCCGCTGTGCCGCCTGGACTCCCGCCGATAATCATCAGCGCGATCGCAATCAACAGCGACGCCTGACCCAACTTGCCAATATCAACACTGTTAAACCCCGCCGTTCGGGTCACGGTGGATAGGAAAAATGCGGCCATGAGTTTGGTTCCAAAACCCACAGAACCCAGCGTTTGCGGGTTCCTGATCTCCGTCAGGGTAAAGGCGATCGTTCCCAGAGCGAGCAGCACCAGCGTTGTACTGGTAGCGACCTTAAAGTTGAGGGAAAACACAAACCGTTCGGGTCTGCGCAATACGCGATCGCGTAACCATAAGTAGAGTTCTAAAACAACCTGATGACCAATGCCACCCAGGATAATCAACGCAGCGATCACGATGTTCAGTAATGGAGTGGATTGATAGCGCACAAAGCTATCTGAAAACAGACCAAAGCCCGTATTGGTCCAGGCACTGACGCTATGGAAAACGGATAGCCATAACCCCTGACTTAGCCCATGATCAGGGGCAAAGACCGGCAACAGCAAAAACGTTCCGGTGATTTCAAAAATTAGCGTGGTGGCAATAATGGATTGAATCAACTGCGCACTACCCTGCAGCCCTTTTTTGTCGAGGGCTTGTTGAATCGCAATTTTATCTCGTAACCCAAACCGGCGACCCAGCAACAGCAGCAGAAACGTGTTGGCCGTCATGTATCCCAATCCACCAATTTGGAAGAGAACCAGGATCAGCAATTGCCCCCAAAAGGAAAAGTAGGTACTAATATCGACCACCGATAAACCCGTAACACAAACCGCTGAGGTGGCTGTAAACAGCGCCACAATCGGATTGTTCCAGGTTCCACCACTGGTTGCAACGGGCAACATTAACAGCAGGGTGCCGACTGTGATCACAACCAGAAATCCCAGGCAAATCGTTCTCGGGACCGTCATAGGAAGGCTTTTTTTCAAGGTATGCTCACCAAATTTGCTGATGGTCAGGATTTACGCATTTTGACTAAAACCTCGGAGGTTAAGTCACTCTCGTTCGTCACGACGCTTAATTCCTGGTTAAACCTCCCAATACTTCTCGGTTAAGGGTTTGAAGACTCTGCATCGATGCCCCCTAGTCCCCTTAAAAAGCAGGGTGGTTTCATTGTGGCGAAAGACATTAAAGATAATGCTCCGTTGTTGTATCGACGCCGGGGGACTTCCCCCCAGACCCCCCGAAAGGGATTGAGTTGGATTGACAAAAACTGGGGTACAGTTTCCTTTCATGACCTTGAAACCACCCTGCTTATGAAGGGGGGTTGGGGGGATCTCTAGACTGAGAACACTAATCGAGCAGTATTGGATTAAACCTCCGAGGTTTGCGTAAGTCCTGATGGTGAGATTAACTCCTATCGCCTCAAAAATCGACCCCCCGTTTCAAATCCACGCCTTTCTCCGCGTAGTGCTTGTGGTTGATCATCTCGGAGTGGACACTGGCAAGGTCAAAGTAGGCAGGCGGATTTTTGCAACGCCCGGTGATCACAATTTCAGTATCGCGAGGTTTGCGGAGCAGCGCCTGGACAATCGGTTCTTCAGGCAGTAGCTCCAGATCCACAGTGGGATTCAGCTCATCCAGAATGATGGTTTTGTAGAGACCAGAGGAGATCGCGGCTCTGGCAATCTCCCAACCCCGTTCCGCTTCCACGTAGTCCAGCTCCTGCTGCTGCCCCCGCCAGACAATCGCGTCTCGTCCACAGCGTTGATGATCCACCAGGTTGGGATAGCTTTGCCGCAGGGCCGCGATCGCGGCATCTTCGGTATAGCCCGTTCCCCCCTTCAGCCACTGCAGAATCAACACCCGGTGCGACTTGTCTTGGCTGATCCCACGCCCGATCGCCTGCAGCGCTTTCCCCAAGGCACTCGTCGATTTGCCTTTCCCAGCCCCCGTGTAGATTTCGATCCCACCAATCCCGTGCTCCTTGACCGTCGGGTGGTAGTGGGGGCGCATCTCTGAATGCAAATCGGCAATATCCAACAGTGCCTGCGGAGCGGCTCGTCCAGTGGCAATGATTTCCATGTGTTCTGGCTTGCGTTTCAGGGTGCTGACCACCTCGTCTACGGGCAGCAAGCCCAAGTCGAGAACTGGGTTAAGTTCATCCAGCACAACCACCGAGTAAAGACCAGAGGCGATCGCTCCCTTGGCTACATCCCAGCCCCGCTGCGCTTCCAACTTGTCAAAGCGGGTAATGTCATCCGGTCCAAAAAACTCCGCTCTGCCCGTGCGCACCTGATCGATTAAATGGGGAAAGCCACGCTGCAGAGCCTCGATCGCCCCATCCTCATCGTAAGTGCGTCCCGGTCCCTTCAAAAACCGCAACAGCAAGACGCGGGTTTGCCAGTCGGTATGAATGCCCAGACCGATCGATCTCAGCACCACTCCCAACGCCGCCTGCGACTTCCCCTTGCCAGCCCCGTCATACACATGAATTTGACCCACAAGCCGCTCAGAACGAGTTTGAGCCGTGCGAATCCCAACCCCATTTCGTACCATTGCTCACTCTGGTAAAAATTCAGAATCTAGCAGTTGCTCAGATGTAAACTGACAATCCAACGGAAACGTTTCCAACGGCAAGCCAGTTTCGTCAGCCGCCTGCTCACGCGCATTGGCATAACATTCAGCAACTACCTCTTGAAAGTAGGGGATCAGACTAGGTGAATCGTTCAGGTCATCGTTGATCCGCCTACGATGTTCTCGAATACTCCCCCGCCAACTGCCGCTCCGAAATTCCGGCTGATACTGCCATTTGAGCAGATGAAGCAGAATCACCACAAGATTGCTCTTCAGGCTTTTCCGCTCCCGTCGTGACATATCCTCGATTTCCTCGATTAAGTTTGCCCAATCCACACACGCGTAGTCTTGGGCACGCAGATGGTTCACGGTTGTCTCAACCCAACGCACAAAATCAGTTTCATAGAGGCTCTTTTGACTGACTGGTAATTTGGTTGCCACCTTTTATCTCCCGCTTCTAACCCTTTATTTTTATTGTAGAAATACTACCTTGCAAGATTATGTGGGACTGATTGAATCGAATACCTGACAGTGCACAGGTGTAGGTGCCAGGTGTCAGGTGTCAGAACGAGCATTTCCCTGAAACCTGTAGGACTTACGCAAACCTCGGAGGTTTTAACCCAGAATCAAGCCTCTGACCAACGTGGTGACTTAAACCTCCGAGGGTTTGGTCAAAATGTTTAATCATGCCTACCTACCTCTTGCAATCTTGCGCCTAACGGAGTTGGCAACCCATCCAGACTGACAGAATTTTTGAGCTGGCGATACTCGATCAATCCGGGTTCCCCTTTCTTCGCGGCCCACTCCACCAGTCCCGATCGCTGTCCCTCATACTCATACAGTGGGACGCCCATGCCACACGAGGTTTGCACCCGGTCAATCTCTGCCACGATCATCTGACGGATGCCAGGGATCGGCGAGAACAACGAGTGTAACTCCTGCCACTCTGGAGAGCTTGGCAAAATCACTTGTCCCTGTCCATAAAGGCGCAGGATCAAAGGTGGGCCCTGAAACGCACAGAACATAAACGTAATCCGCCCGTTTTCCAGCAAATGAGCGGAGGTCTCATTACCGCTGCCCGTTAAATCTACATAGGCAACCTGGTTAGGGGATAAGACTCGAAAACTATCTAGCCCCTTGGGAGAAAGATTAATGTGACCGGTGAGAGTCAGCGGTGCCGTTGCAACAAAAAAGAGCTGCTGGGCGGCAATGAACGTTTGCAACTCGTCGGTGATGCGATCGAAAACTTTAGCCATCGTTTTTTGTGGTCCTTGATAAGGGGCTAGGGACAGGGGTTAGAAGGGTGAAGAGATTGATAAGGGACTAGGGGTTAGGAACTAGGGGTTAGAAGGGTGAAGAGACAACAGGATGGAGCGTTTTCAAATCCCTTTATCACTCCCCTCCTCCGTCCTCTGTCCTCCGTCCTCACTCCTCTCACCTTACATTGAGACTGTCTACTCACAAAGACGCTTCTCGGCAGACTGGTTACAATGGTTCATATACGATGCAAAGAAGCATCGCAGCGTTGAGAACTCTTCAGGATTCGTTTAGAACGTTTTATGGAATCAGATAGTCAGTCTGGTAGTACCCCTAACCCGTCAATACATCGGTTGGCAGAGTTTGTCGGAGTATTGATTGCGGTTTTAACCCTTGTGGTTCCGGCTGTTGTTGTCACTTACTATTCAAGTGCTTCAACCCCTACTACCTATTCACTGAGCAAACCTCGTTAGGAGATTTTTGAGAGAAGATATACCGTTTGGTAAGGCAGGTCTTGCCAAAGTCTTTGTATTAAGCCGATCGCTCCAGTACCAAACTTGCCCCTACAGGTATTTTGTTTGCTAACAATCGTCTTAGAGCAAGAAGCGATCCAGAGCGGCTTTTAGCTCTTCGATTTCGGTTTCAATATCACCCTCTTTGGCAGCACGGGCGATACATTGGGTTAGATGCTCATCTAGAATAATGCGGGCAACGCGATCGAGTGCTCCTCGAACGGCGGCAACCTGAACCAATACATCTGGACAGGGACGGCTCTCCTGAACCATTGCCTTGATTCCGCGAATATGTCCTTCAATTCGAGATAAGCGGTTTACCACGCGCCGCAGTGACTCTTCACTGTGAACATGGGGATGGCTGTGAGACCCATGTTCATGAGGAGGATGAAAATTGTCTTCGATTGGGTCTGCGTCTTGCTTGCCACGGGGAAGTTCAGAAGTTGCCATCTGGACCGCAAAGATTAGGTGTTCTCAACGATTTTAGCCTGGTAAAAGCCTGGTTCGCTTGTAGATTGTTCCTTGCCGCAGTCCCGATGGGTCGGTAAACCCTACTCATCCGAATCGGTCGTCTACCGTTTGGAGGAAGTGACTGCCTGTCAAAATAGGGAAAAGATTTGGCGTTTGAAGCTATGCGATTTGTGAACCTTTCTCAGTCTTTGCGCCAACTGGCTTATTCTGCGATCGCCCTCGTGTTGACGATGCTATTCGCATTCACGGGGCTACCGACCCTCCCGACCCTGGCAGATCCCCTCTCATCGGATCTGCTGGCAGCGACCAGTACTCCGTTGCCGAAACCGGATACGGGCAGCCGTAGCAGCTTTGTGGCAGCCGCCGTTAATTCTGTCGGATCGGCTGTGGTACGGATTGACACGGAGCGAACTGTGACGCAGCGGAGCAGTCCCGATCCCTTTTTAGAGGATCCCTTTTTCCACCAGTTTTTTGGTGACGATTTCTTTTCTCAAATGCCTCGTGAACAACGGTTGCGAGGTCAGGGGTCGGGGTTTATCGTGGACAAAAATGGCATCATCCTGACTAATGCCCATGTGGTTGACAAGGCTGACCGGGTCACCGTCACTCTCAAAGATGGACGCGTGTTTGACGGTAAGGTGCAGGGTGTCGATGAGGTCACAGATCTGGCAGTCGTCAAGATTAATGGCAACGATCTACCGATCGCCTCTCTGGGGGATTCGGACAAGGTGCAGGTGGGCGATTGGGCGATCGCGGTGGGCAATCCCCTCGGTTTAGACAACACGGTTACCCTGGGCATTGTCAGCACTCTGAAGCGCTCCAGTGCTCAGGTTGGGATTCCAACAAACGCATCGATTTCATTCAAACCGATGCGGCCATCAACCCTGGTAACTCTGGGGGTCCCCTGCTCAATGCTCAAGGCGAAGTGATTGGCATCAACACCGCGATTCGTGCCGATGCGATGGGAATTGGGTTTGCGATTCCAGTCAACAAGGCCAAGGCGATCGAAGCTCGGTTAGCAAAAGGTGAGAAAATCATTCACCCGTATCTGGGGGTTCAAATGACCACACTCACTCCAGAACTGGCTCGGCAAAACAACACCGATCCTAACTCGGCCTTCATGGTGCCAGAAGTAAACGGTGTTGTCGTTGTGCGCGTACTGCCAAACACCCCTGCCGAACGAGCCGGACTACGCCGTGGAGATGTGATTACCGAGATTGACGGGCTAGCCGTGACCACTGCCGATCAGCTTCAGCAACTGGTGGAAGAGAGTCAAGTGGGTCAAGCTTTGAAAGCGCAAGTTCAGCGCGGCAATCAAGCCAGACAATTGACGATCAAAACGGCTGAACTAGAAAATGCCGCGTGAGGCAACTCCCCTGTACGGGCGAAGCATTCGGGCAATGATTTTCCTTGCTGTAGATTTTCGGTGATGTAGGGGCAGGTTTAACCAAAAATCTAGCTAAGATCCCCAAATTGTTTACAAAACCTGCCCCTACAGAAAATATTCATCACTAGAAAATTTACAAGGCATGATCTGCCGAATTCCTCGCCCCTACACAATTTTCTCCAATTCATGGGCTTGCAGATGTACTCGAAACTTGCCGTCAAACTTTACCTGGAAGGGGAAATTAGCACTCACAGGTTTTCCCTCCCACTCCTTGACGACTTCAATGACCTCGCCCTCCTGCCCCTTTAAGTCATATGCCTGGTTGCGGTGGGCCGGGTGATGGTAAACAATAACAGACTGCGCGACACGCACTCGGTCTCCAACTGAAAACGATTCAGTATCAATTTGCATAATCCAAACGTCCTGCACAGCAGCGTTAGCGTTGCTATCCCTAACCAATCAGGAATCGCCGCTGTTACCGCACTGTTTAACAGCTTATATAAACGACCTTCTTATCTTTACATAAGACCGTACTTTCCTTAAGCGCGATCGCAATTCACAAGCGAGCGAAAATCGATTTTACATCCACCCATCCACTGAATCTAACTGGAAAGCAGGGGCTAGGGAAATTCCACTTCGCACTTCACACTTCACACTTCGCACCTTTAGCTACTCGTACATTTTTTGAAGCGCCTGAGTCACTTCGTCGTGCCAGGCTAGCCACTCTGTCTCGTAGCGAATGCCGCACCGGAGCGTTAGGTAGCGGAACAGCTCTGCTTGGCTCAATGTTTGCGGGTTGGGGAAAATTTTTGGGCGATCGCTTGGTAAGTAGACAAGCGTTCTTCGTGTTGGGTGCGGTGGTGCTGAAGGTCTTTAAGCATCACGTTCCTGGGCACCAGATATCCCGCAAACAGCTTGACCAACAAATCATCTTTATGGGCACTCACCTCGGAGGGTTGAGCAATCCAGCGCCGCAGTTCGTCCTTGCCTGCTGCGGTTACCGAAAACAACTTCTTGTCAGGACGCCCGTCCTGTCGAACAATTTCTGCCTGCAGCCAACCCTGCTCCTCCATCTTGATCAATTCGCGATAAATCTGCTGCTGGGTCGCACTCCAGAAGTAGCCCACGGAGCTAGTAAACCGCTTCGCCAAATCATATCCGCTACAGGACCCTTCAACTAAGGCGGACAAAATCGCATGGGATAACGCCATCGGAAACTCTTGACATACTCACTTTTATGAGTATAATCTTAGACTTATACTCAATTAATTTAATAATAAACTAATTGAGCTTATAAGACTTCCCAGGAGGTAACAGGTCGTGAGCTATTCCGTTTATCAAATTGCTCTTCCAGAAAAACCAGAGGCAGTCATCTTTGTCAATGGATTTTTGGCCGCGATCGCGGTGGATTTCTCTGGCTCTGGCGGAACGTGTTTTGGATCAAGACCGTGACCGCTCAAGCTGAAGGCTGTGTGCAAGTCAAGGCAGGTATTTGCGATCCAAATGAAGTGGTGATGGTGAGTTACTGGCGGGATAGGGCGAGCCTCAAACACTTCTTCACAGGAGAACCTCATCGCCGGATGATGCAATTCACCCGCAAAAATTCCAACAGTCTGGGTTTGTATAACGAAACCTATCAGCCCACACACAGCGGGAAATACATCAATGAACCGCAAGGGATGGCAACCATTTACGCGCGATCGCTCCACCCATAACCTTGCTATATTCCCTGGACAAAATCGAGTAGACGGTGTGCCATCCACAGCTTATTGCATGGCTCGATCGCCTGCTGACGACCGTTCTTATCAATCAAAACAGCCTGATTGGAATCGCTACCAAAACCGCTGTTGGGTTGGTCGATCGGGTTAGCTGCGATCGCATCTAGTTTCTTCCGCTGTAACTTCTCTTTTGCCGGTGTGACAATATCTCCGCTTTGAGCCGCAAAGCCAATTAACCGTTGACGGGGTTGCTTCAGCGCTGCCAGTTCTGTCACGATGTCCGGTACAGGAGTCAGGGGCAAAGCGTTAGGGAGAGCCGACTTGGCTAGTTTTTCAGGGCTGTAAATCGCTGGTTTCACATCTGCAACGGCGGCTGCCATGATGATCCAATCCGCATCCGAAGCGCATTTCAACATTGCCTGTCGCATTTCGTCAGCGGAGATGACTGGCAGCGATCGCACCCCCGTGCCATGTATTCCCCCACCATTCAATGGCGCATGCACCAACGTCACCGCTGCACCCCGATGCAAGGCCGCTTGTGCTAATGCCATCCCCATCTTGCCGGTTGCAGGGTTACCAATGAAGCGTACCGGATCGAGGAACTCTCGTGTTCCACCCGCACTGATCAGGACTCGTTTGCCTGCCAAATCGCGCTTGCCACCCGTCTGCAACAGAGAGTAGAGATAGGGCAGGATTTCATCGGGTTCTGCCATCCGACCCGCACCGACGCGATCGCACGCCAGTATCCCCGCTCCCGGTCCGACGGTGTGATAGCGGGGATCGGTCTGCACCTGCTGCCAGTTGCGCTGTACGGCTACCTGCTCCCACATATCCGTGTTCATCGCCGGTGCCAGCAGAATCGGACAGGTAGATGCCAGCACCGTATTGGTAAGCAAGTTATCTGCCATTCCGTAAGCGAGTTTTGCCAAAGTATTCGCTGTCAGCGGTGCAATCACAAACACCTCTGCCCACTCGCCCAGCTTGATGTGCAACGGGCGATCGTGGCTGGGCTGCCAGAAGTCGCCGATCGCCATACGCCGGATGCCGAGCCAGGTTGCAAACGTCAGCGGGGTGATAAACTCCTGCGCTGCATCGGTCAGAATCACCCGCACCTCTGCCCCCGCTTTTGCCAAAGTGGAAACCACCTCACACAGCTTGTAGGCCGCAATTCCACCCCCAACTCCGACAAGAACTCGACGATCCTGAACCATAGCGTATTCTGGAAAATCTGTGGAAGATAGATAAATCTCTGCGAGTAAGTTTGTGCTCACCCCTTCACTGACCGAAAGCAAGGGATAATGAAACGATGGTGAGCAGGAGTGACAGCGTTCTTCGACAAATTACCGATATTGCAAGAGGCTTTGGAGTCTTCGATTGTATTCCATGCGCCAGAGCAATTAAAGAGTTTTTGATCGAACAGGGAGTCGATGGAAAGCACATAAAGTTGGATACAGGATCGCAAGACCCGCTGTATGGACGAGTTTACGATGACAGTGTAGGTGAATTGATTGCAACAACTGGGCACCACGAAGGAATTGCAGTTGTAGTCGATGGACAGGAAATTGTGTTTGATAACGTCCACCCCGAAGGCATTACCAGATCGGCTTGGATGCAAAACCTACATTCACCCCTTCTGGATATAGGAGGTACTTTCCAGGTTACAGAAATTGAGTTCTAGAAAGCTGCACTCGGTTAAGTAGGAGGTTTAACATGAACGATTTTTATGAGCTATTGCAGAAGATTAAAAAACGACCTGCTATGTACTTGGGCAGACACTCTATCTTTAGCCTTCAGGCCTTTTTAGATGGTTATTATTACGCTCGGCGTGAAGCAAGTATCCCTTTAACTGAACAAGAGCAAGAGTTTCAACAGTTTTTACAGTGGATTCGGGTGCGATTCAAGGTTGAAACAGGACAGCCATGGGCAAGCATCATTCTCTTCCATACGGCTGATGAAAAAGATGCAGTAGAACGATTTTTTAACCTATTTGAGGAATTCCTGAAGCAGAAGTCCAATTCAAACACTGATTGGTTAGTGGCTCAGACACCCGCTTAACACTTCAAGACTTACGCAAACCTCGGAGGTTTAACCAAGAATCAAGCGTCGTGACGAACGATAGTGGCTTAAACCTCCGAGATTTTAGTCAAAATGCGTAAGTTCTACACTTTAGTCCTGTCGCGTAAAAATTAGGCCGTTGGGAGGTAGATTGGTGAGTAAGCCATTTTCTCCCCGCGAAGGACGGTCTCCATGCCCTCCCGCCTGACGTTACTTGCCCTACTGTCTACCCTCCCGCTGTGCCTCACCGCTCCCCCACTCCCCATTTCCCACTCCCTACTCCCCGCCTCAGCCCAAACTGCTGATACCCAAAAAGCCGAAGCAGACCGACTCCTTAATCAAGGACATGAGCAGTATCAGACTAGCCAATTTGAAGCGGCTCTCCAGTCATGGCAACGGGCACTCACACTGTATCGGAACCTCAAAAACCGATGGGGAGAGGGAAGTGCACTTGGCAATTTGGGGCTAGTTTACTTCTACTTAGGAAACTACACTAGGGCGATTGAGTACCACCAGCAAAGTTTGGCAATTGCGCGGCAAATCAAAGATCGTCAAGGAGAAGGAGCTTTGCTTGGCAATCTGGGATCTGTTTACGATGATCTGGGAAACTACACCAAGGCAATTGATTACCAGCAGCAAAGTCTAGCAATTGATCGGCAAATCAAAGACCGATCGGGAGAGGGAAGGTCTTTGAGTAATTTGGGGCTTGCCCTGTTTCGATCTGGCAAGCTGGCAGATGCTGAGAAAATGCTGTGGGCTAGCATTCAGGTTTGGGAATCGCTGCGGGCCGGATTGGGCAACAACGACGCTTACAAAATTTCCATTTTTGAAGAGCAAGCCCGCACCTATCGTTTGCTGCAACAAGTTCTGGTTGCCCAAAATAAAACTAACGCAGCACTGGAAATTGCCAAGCGGGGACGGGCGCGGGCGTTTGTAGAGACTCGACTTCGTTTCTGATGACCGAGTTTTACCGCAACTGGCAAGAGCGCAAGCTGGATAAAGCTCAGGCGCTCCGGCAGGCAATGATGACGACCAAAGAACGCTACCCCAATCCAGTTCAGTGGGCAGCGTTCAACTTGATTGGCGAAGCGGAGTAATCCGATTTTGGATTTTAGATTGGCGATTTTAGATTGAAGATTCCTTCGTTACAAAGGCAGAGCTGGAAACGAGTCAAGCGGATGATCAAATCAAATACTAAATCCAATCATAATCCTCAAGCTTCGTCATACGCTTCCATATCCAGCAAGTGGAGATAGGGAGCGGCGAGTTCGGGGCGTTGAAACGCGATCGCCCGTAGTAAGTGCCAATCGTTTAGCCCTTCAAAAGCATTGACATAGTCATCCTGCTCCAATCGCGCTGCCAGTTTTTCCACATCCGCAGCCGTCAGAGTAGAAACTTTTTCTTTTTCAACGTGTAGCACTGTCATGACTGGCACCTCCCGTTCATGTGCTCGGGACATCGCAGCATCGAATACCCAGCTGAGATTGTCCGTATTTCCCCGTATTCAATTCTATCCCAGGAATTTGAGCCATCTGGAATATTCATGCCTTATTCACGTTTGCAGTACGGCTTTAACGAAACTTTGTATCTGACCCAGAACAATGGGTTGAATCTCATGTCCCATATCGTATTCCTGATAGTGCACGGCTACTCCTAAGCTGTGCAGGCTGGTTTGCACTTGATGCGCCGAAGCCAGCGGCACCACCGTATCCTGTTTGCCATGTACCACCAGAACGGGGGGAAAGGTGGAGAGCTGTGGCTGGAGTGGAGCGTGCAGATAGCCGCTCAAGACCATCAACCCGGCGATCGACAAGCGTACACCTACATCCAATGTCATGGCTCCACCCTGGGAGAAGCCACCCAAAATCGTTTTGGATAAGGGAATTCCAGTGGTGTCAGCCAGCGATTTGAGCAACTCGGTAAGCTGTTGGCGACTGGCGGACAGGTCGGGGCGATCGCCAAACTCCACAGTCCCCATAAAACTGTAGTCTTCTGGGAAGGCATACCACATCTTGCCGGTTGGATTAAAGGGATGAGGGAAGGGTGCATTGGGAAAGACGAGTTGATACTCAGACAAATCCATGAATTCTGCCAATCCCAGCAGGTCTTGATAATTGGCACCCCAACCGTGCAGTAAGACAACCAGTCCTTTGGGCGGCTGGCCATTGGCAGGCGGAACGGTAATAGCGTATAGCGACAATGGGACTCTCCTGAACTCAATAAATTTCTTGCTGTAAATTTTCCGGTGGTGTAAGGGCAGGTTTTGCCACAGATCTGGGCTGAGATATGCAGATTGTTTACCCAACCTGCCCCTACAGAAGATTGTCCATCACCAGAAAATTTGCAGGTGGAAAACTTTTATCGTATCCAACCCTCTTTGAAACTTTTTTGAGTTAAGAAAGTCTAGAGACATGCGATTGATCAACACGTCTGCGGTTAATCACCAATCCACCCGCCCATTCTTAAACCAGTCACAACTCAAGCTATGACCCTCAAATCTACGTTGCTGCTGTCAGGCGCGATCGCCCTCGGTATCGCCAGCCTTCCCACCACACCCGTTGCGGCTCAAACCATCGCGGGTGAGTCTTCCAAGTTGGGATCTGACCTGAAATTGAACTCCCAACAACAGAAAGCGGTTGAAGCGATCGCGGGGTTCGCCTTCGACCAATTTGAGACCATGATTGACAGCGGGTTTGATCCCAAGAAACTCGATCGCGCTCAGACCAATCAACGGGCTGACACCCTGCGTCAGTTGTTCACCTCCTTTCGTCTGGACAACCAGCAAAAGGGCGCACTCCGCACCATCCTCCAGACCGCTCGTGAGCAGATGAAACGACAATTGGAGATCAAGAAGTAGAGGGTCAGTGTAATGACAATCTCAATTGTCATTACACTGACCCTCTACCCTCCGCTACACTAATTGAGGCGTAATCGGGGGTTACCGGCATGGCGCGGCTGGCACTGCTGAGTGTATCGGATAAGCATGGATTGGTGGAGTTTGCCCGCCAACTGGTTGCAGAGTTTGGCTTTGATCTGGTTAGCAGTGGCGGCACAGCAATAGCGCTTCAGGATGCTGGGCTGCCTGTAACCAGGGTTTCTGACTATACGGGATCGCCGGAGATTTTGGGAGGTCGCGTCAAGACTCTGCATCCTCGCATTCATGGCGGTATTTTGGCGCGGCGGGATGTGCCCCAGGATCTGGCAGAGTTGGCGGCGCAGCAGATTCGTGCGATCGATGTGGTGGTGGTGAACCTGTATCCGTTTGAGCAGACGATCGCCAACCCTGGGGTAACTTTGACGGAGGCGATCGAGCAAATCGACATCGGCGGTCCGGCACTGTTGCGGGCTGCTGCAAAAAACTATGCTCATTTGACGGTGCTCTGTAGTCCAGCCCAATATGAAAACTACCTACAGGAGCTGCGCCAGCACGCAGTCCAGGCTTCTCTACAATTTCGGCAGTCCTGTGCGCTACGAGCCTTTCAGCATACAGGAGCCTAT
>JAAUSG010000307.1 GCA_012034055.1 Leptolyngbyaceae cyanobacterium RU_5_1
CCCATCTCCCATCTCCCATTCCCCATCTCCCCATCTCCCCATCTCCCCATCTCCCCACTCTCCTCCACTCCCCATCCTCACTCGTAACGTCACTTTTCCTCGCTCAGTGAACTTAATCGCGTTACTCAGCAGATTCAGCAAAATTTGGCGCAGTTTATTCTCATCGGTTTGCACAAATTGCACCAGGTTTGGAGCACACTCCAGGTAGAGTCGCAGTCCTTTGGAGTTTGCTCGCAGGCGCAATAGTTCGATCAGGTTGCTCAGGAGTTGATGCAGGTCAATGCTGGTTTGATCAAGCCGAATTTGTCCGGCTTCTAGTTTGGACATATCCAGGACATCATTAATCAGCTTCAACAGTTGCTCTCCATTGCGCAGGATGATGTCGAGCTGCTCCTGATGTTGCGGGTTCAGGGAGGAGTCGCGGTTCATTAATTGAGCAAAGCCCAGAATGGCATTAAGAGGAGTGCGCAGTTCATGGCTCATGGTTGCGAGAAAGGTACTTTTAGCCAGGTTGGCGGCTTCGGCAGCTTCCTTGGCGTGTTGCAGTTCGGTTTCAGTCCGCTTGCGATCGCTAATGTCACGCACAATCACCAACACCTCATCTGCGCCACAGGAGATCAGGCGGAGTTCCTCGTCGCACAGCTTGCCCTGTTTCAGGAGTTGATGTTCCCAAATTTGCAGCTTGCCCGTTGCCAACGCCTGCTCCATGCGCCGCAACTGATATTGGAGGAGATCGGTCGGTAATACTTCAGAGAGGTGTTGCTCAATCGGGATAAAGGTTCCAGCCTCCGGAGCCGTCGGTGGAATGAAGTCCAGGCAAGTGCCATCCCGCTTCACCCGCAACAACAGATCGGGAATGGCTGCCAGCATGGCCCGATTTTTAGCTTCACTTTGGCGTAAGGCGGCTTCTATTTGTTTCAGGTTGTGAATATCCCGTCCCACGGACTGATACTCGATCAAATGGCCGTGCTTGTCCACAATCATGCGGTTAATCCACTGCGTCCAGCGCACCTGCCCGTTGACGATCACCCGGTTCTCAATGGTCACGACGGGATTTTCTAAACTGAGGGAGTTGAGCAATTGGGTTACATGCTCCCGGTCTGCCTCGAAAATTAGCGGGACATAACTTTGCCCAAGCATGGCTGCTCGCTCCACGCTAAAGTAACGGCAGTAAGCCTCGTTAACAAACAGAACGGTGGTATCGGTTGAGTAGCGGGAGATCAATTCGGTTTGGTCTTCCACAATGCCCCGGTAACGCGCTTCGCTTTGCTGCAGGGCTGCTTCTGCTTGTTTACGGGCCGTAATGTTGCGGGCAATCTTGGCAGAACCGATGATCTGTCCAGTGGCATCTTTGACGGGGGAAATCGTGGCAGAAATATCGATGCGCTGTCCATCTTTGTGCATCCGCACGGTTTCATAACGCTCAATGGTTTCACCGCGCTTGATTCGGGCCAGGATTTGTGCCAATTCATCGACACGCTCTGGGGGAAACAGAATGGTGATCGGATGACCGATGACTTCCGCTGCCGTGTAGCCAAGCAGCTTTTCTGCTCCGGCATTCCAGCTTGTAATGGTGCCGTCCAAAGACTTGCCGATAATCGCATCTCCGGAGGATTCGACTATCGCCGCCAGCCGCGATAGTGATAGTTCTGCCTGTTTGCGATCGCTGATGTCTCGGTGTGTTCCGGCCATCCGCAGGGGTTTGCCCTGTTCATCTCGCACAACCACCCGACCGTAATCGGCAATCCATTTCCATTCCCCGGATTTGGTGCGCAGTCGGTAATCAAATTGATAGGGAACCGAGCTATCGTCCAGATGAGGATCGAGAATGGCCTTCACCCGCTCCATATCCTCCGGATGCACCAGATGCTCCCAGGTGTTCAACGTTTGTGGCAACTCATCTGCTGTGTAGCCCAACATTGCCAGCCAGCGCGGACTGAAATACACCTCCCCGGTGGGAATGTTCCAATCCCACAGCCCATCTCCAGAGCCTTCCAGTGCTAGTTGCAGTCGTTCTTCACTTTGCTGTAAAGCGAACTCTGTGCGTTTGCGCTCGGCAATTTCCAGCGTCAATTCCCGGTTTGCTGCCTCCAGTTGGGCTGGGCCGGGTAGTGCCAGTATTTTGGGAACCAGGGGGATGAGCAGCACGGCGGTCCACAGGGAAATAATTGCCGTGACTGCCTTAATCAGGGCGGATAGCCAGTAGGTTGGATGCCAGAGCGTCCACACCTCCATCACATGCGTTGTGCCACAGGCAATGATGAAGGCGCTAAACAGCAGAAATATCCAGCGATAGGGGATGTCCTGTCGCTGGCGGGCGAAGTAGATCAGGCTGAGGGGGATGGAATAGTAGGCCAGGGCAATCAGGGAGTCGGAAAGCAGGTGCAGGGCAACTAACTCTCGCTTCCAGAGGTAACAGTGTCCGTGGGGGATAAATTGCCCTGACGTGAGTAGCGTGATATCAAACCGCCCGCCCACCAAAACGACTGCGCCCACGAGCAGGATGGCGGCGATCGCAATTTGAACACGGTACTGATTCATTGGGTGTTCCTTCCAGCGCTACAACAGCGCAACGACGTGGGGGTAACACCCTTTACATATTGGTTCGGCTTTTAGACTGGCGTCAAGGGCTAGTGTTCCGTCAGGAAAATTTTGACGGGTTGAAGACGCTCAAAATTTAACCCCAATCCACTGGCTAAATTCTGGCAACTCGTCAGTTATTGATTGACAGACCATTAGGCAGATCTATGTTGCGCTGCTTGTCGGAACTGGCTGAGCGATCGCAAGCTGAGCCAGATACAATACCCCGTTCTGGAGGCTGTAATCAAAACCGAGAGTCTTCGTTCTGCGTGTTTACACGCGATCGCATAAGCGATTGACCGCTCCTCAACCGAGCAACACTGAAAGAGGGTATATAGTTCATTTTTGTAGCGCATACCAGGGTGAAGACCCCGATTCCAGTAGGTGAAACGCTGGATCAGGCATTCATTCAGAACAGCTGGTAGCGCGACCTCTACGAAATCGGTGTCACTAACCCTGGATGACGTTTCGGAACTCAGTTGCATCAACATACTGGTAAAGCCCCTGTGCGGCGAGTTGTGCATTAATTGCTTGCTGCATGTGAAATCTAACCACTTGTATTTTCTGGCGATGGACGACCTCTGTAGGGGCAGGTTGGGTAGACAATCTGGGGGTCTTAGCCAGACCTTTGGCAAAACCTGCCCGACGCCACCGGAAAATTTACAGCAAGAAATCTAATCCAGCAGAAAATTATTGTACGGGTTTAAATGTGACAACCGTGTGAACACACAAAATTAGCAGCCAATTTTCACAATTGCTCAAGATTTCTCTAGATCAGTGTAAACCGTCACAAGTTTGCCACATTTGTTCCGTAGTCTAAGCAAAAGAGGGTGATCGATTGTGCCGCTTGTGAGATTGGTACAGGGAGTTTTGGCTAAGTTGGATAATGAAACGGAAATCGGCCCAGCGTGTGGAACCTGTGATGGCAAAAAGATTACGGATCGTGAGACCGCAAAAGTCTCGTGCGCAACCGCTTCCTGTCCGTAGGAAGGAAGACACCACTCCAAAACTGATCACCCCTGAGCCAAAACCTCGTCGCAAGTGGCACCTTGCTTATCACCTATTGGCCGCATTTAATGTGCTTGTAGTATCCACGAGTCTGCATCTGAATCACCAAATGACGGCGGTTTACACTGAATCGGTGCAGGCAAATCAGCAGTGGACAAATCGGCGCAATCATCTTTCAGAGCTGGGAACGCTGGCATCCAAAGTGAACGCTCCTGGCAATGATGTATTTGCAACTCACAATGTTCCCGTCGAGTTGGAAAGAATGCGTGCAGCTCTCAGTCTGTTTAATCAGCAGATGGCCAGCATTCAAGCCGAATTCCAGCAATCATCCAATTCTGAAGTAACTGTTTCGGTTTTGGCAGATCTGAAGGAGGTTGATCGGCGCATGGCTGAGATGGTGAGTGAGGCGAATTTGATCTTCTCTTACCTGCAGCGTCATCAGCCCAAAGAAGCTGGAAAGCGAATGGCGATAATGGATCGTAAGTATGCAAACCTGACAACCGCCCTGCATTCCTTGCAAACCAAAGCCAGTCAGATTCAGGAGCAGTTGCTCGGTGAACAGTCCGCGATCGTCGCTTCCTCAGACAAGCTGCAATATAGTGTTGCCATTGTTGTCCTGTTGATGGTCGGAGGAGCCGCACTCTATGGGTGCAAACTGGCCAAGCAAATGCACCGTGATGAAATTAAGCTGGAGGACTCGATGCGAGAACTGCGTCGCACTCAGGCTCACCTGATTCAATCTGAAAAAATGTCGAGTTTGGGTCAACTTGTCGCTGGAATCGCCCATGAAATGAACAACCCGGTGAGCTTCATTTATGGCAATGTTTCCTATGCACAGGGATACACTCGAGACCTATTGAAGATTATCAAGCTCTACCAGCAACACTATCCAGAGTTGCCAAAAACGATGCAAGCAGAAATCGAAGCGGTTGATCTGGAGTTTCTAGAAACCGATTTCCCGCGGCTGCTGACATCTATGAAAGTGGGTTCTGAGCGAATTCAGAAAATTGTCAAGTCGTTGCACACCTTCGCCCATCTCAATGAAGCTGAAATCAAGGTTGTAGATATTCATAGCGGAATTGATAGCACCTTGATGCTGCTCAAGAGTCGTCTAAAGGCTCAACCGATTCTTGCGTCAGACGTGGACTACCTTCGCCCAGAGATCATCGTTACAAAAGACTTCGGAAAGCTGCTGCCAGTCGAGTGTTACCCGGATCAATTGAATCAAGTGTTTTTGTACATTCTCAACAATGCGATCGAGGCCCTGGATCGATTGAATCAACAACGTACACCCGCCGAGATTGAGGCAAGTCTAAATCAAATTCACATCAGTACTGAGGTGTTTGAAAACAAGTGGGTTGCCATTCACATTGCCGACACGGGTCCAGGCGTAAGCGAGACGATCAAGTCGCGACTATTTGACCCATTTTTCACCACTAAACCAGTAGGTCAGGGAACTGGATTGGGGCTGTCTATCTGTTATCAAATTGTGGTGGAAACCCACGGGGGTGACATTCAATGCTCCTCAACACCCGGGTATGGAACAGAATTTGTCGTCAAAATCCCCATCTGCCAGCAAGCCAAACCCATCTGCCAGCAAAGCCAGCCACCCAAACGCGCTGGTATGGATAACACGAATAGGCAAAGCTCTTCAACGCCAGCGATCGCCGCAACTAGCCGTGCAATAGCATCCCCACTTCTAACTTTAGCCCCATTTCTAACTTTGGTGAAACCCTTGCCACATCGTAGGTTGGGTTGAGTCTGTTGAATTGCAATACTTCTCGGTTAGTGTTGTCAGTCTAGAGATCCCCCCAACCCCCCTTAGTAAGGGGGCTTTCAAACCAATACTGGGTAAGAGTTCCCCCCTTGTTCAAGGGGGGCTAGGGGGGAGAG